>NZ_ATTH01000003.1 GCF_000419585.1 Salisaeta longa DSM 21114 | reverse complement strand
CGAAGGAGCGCTCCTTTCTCCATGCAGCTTACGTGGATGCCTTCGAGAACGATATTCAGCGGAGGTATGTGCGTCCTCTGAGCGAATTTGAAATGATTCCAGGTGCGTCGCTGTCGTATTGGGTGCCGCTGGATCTTCGAAAACTGTATCAGACTGAGTTCTGCATTGAGGCACGGGAAGGTGACGACCGAAAATCTGTTGGCGTAGTCCGGCAGGGAATAGCTACTGGTAAGGACGACCGATACGTACATCTTTTCTGGGAGCATAGCAACGAAGGTTGGACACCCTTTTCCAAAGGTGGCGAGGATTCTTGGGTCTTACCACGAGTGCAGCGAGTTTTGCGATGGGGCAGGGACGGTGATGAAATAAAGAGGTTCAGTGGTGGTAATGGGACACCAAGCGAACAACATTACTTCAAACCAGCCATCACGTACAGCACCGTCAAATCGAAGCATGGACGGCGGTTCGGTTTGTTGCAGGATGGCTCCATCTTCGGTCATATCGGCTCAGTAATAATCCCAGATCGCGATGTGATGGAGCTACTGGCATATGCCAACAGCTTAATTGGCACGTATCTGATGCTTGCGCAGAAAACCGAGCGTATATGGGAGGTTGGCGAGGTGTCAAAACTTCCATGGTTTGATCGCCTTGCAGATTCTTCGTTGAAGAATGCGTCGCAGGAAATTATCGCGCTGTTGGCCTCCCTTCGGCAGTTCGAGTTCAACTCGCCCTATTACAGCGGTCCTGTTTTACTTAAATTGCTGGGTCATGCTGACAGTATACCAAGCCATCGCCATCATGCGCATCGTGCCCTGTTAGAGGATGCACGCCTGTCCAAGCCAGCAGAGCTGGCTCCTTCCGCGTCGCTATTTGAGATGGTACAGGCAGCGAAGAGCTTTTGGGAGGAAACCAAGACGAACATCCAAACGCGGGCAGACGGCATCAATCACCGGGTGTTTGATCTGTTAGATCTCGACGAGGGCCAGCAGCACCTCATCAAACAGGAAATACGCATTCGGTACGGAGAGGCCGGACTGCGCCCCTTCTGGAATGAAGAGGACGATGGCCAGGAGGATGAGGGAGAAAGCGACAATCCATTTGATGTTGATAAACTTGTAGAACGCATGCTCCTCCACCTCGTCTTCGAGATATTGGAGGAAGATGACGACGGCATCGTGCTCCTCCGTGCCGTCTCCGACGACGAGGAGGCCGACCTTGTGGTGAAGATGACCCGCAAGTTCGAAGCCATCTGGGGCGAATACGCCACCGACCGCCTGCAGGAAGTCGACCAGGTGCTCGGCAACCGCGCCCCGACCGACGAGCCCTATCCCAACCTGCGCCACTGGCTCGAACACAAACTCTTCGCCTTCCACTGCAGCGAATTCGAGAACACGCCCATCCTCTGGCAGCTCAGCACCGAGCGCCTCGGCGACGGCGATGCGGGCATCACCGGCTTCGCCTGCCTCATCGACTACCACCAGCTCGGCGCCGACGTCTTCGACCGTCTCAGCACGCGCTACCTGGAGACGCGCAAAGCCGCCCTCCGCGAGCGCCAAACCGCCGCTCGCCGCACCGCGGACGACGACAGCGTCGACGCCGCCACGCGCCGCGCGTCTCGCCAAGAGGCTGAGCGCACAGATGCCGCCCTCCGGCAAATCAGCGCGCTGGAAACGAAGATCGCCGAACTCAGCCAGACCCAGCCCCGCCCGTGGGCCGAGGCCGTGCAAGACGACGCCCGCGAACTCGCGCCCAAAGTTCGCCGCTTTCGCGAGCGCCTCGAAGAGCGCCTCCAAACGCTCGACGCCCTCCACGAGGAAGCACCCACGTCGTGGTTCAAAGACCACTTCAGTCCCAAGTTTATGGCGTCGGTCAACGACAACCGCGACGAGTGGATCGACGCGCTGGAGGACCTGGAAGCCGCCTGCGAGCAGTTCGCCCGCCCGGCGGACGAGCCCGTCGAGGCGCACCTGTACGACCTGCTGCCGTACTTCAACAAACTCACCGGCTCCACGCACTACAGCAGCAACGGCATCTTCTTCTTGAACTACTACTTCTCGAAGGGGAAAGACCTCGCCGCCAAGATCGACCAGGGCCAGACGAACGGCGTAACGCGCCGCCAAAAGCTCGTCGCCGCCCTCGCCCGCGAAACCGATGAAGACATCGAGCTGGGCGAAGCCATCAACGTCGCCTGCCAGCGCATGAAAAAACACATGGACAGTGAGTGGCGAAAACGCGCGCTGGAGGAGGTCACGACCGCCGGGTACCGCCCCGTCAAAAAGCACGGCGTAGCCATCAACATCACCCCGTGGGCCGAGAAGAAGATCGTCCCCGAGCTCGTCGACAAGAAGGTGATCTGAGACGGAGGCCGCCCCCCATCTTCACTTGAATTCGCCGCTCCAACCCCTCCCCTAACCGTATGCCTGCACCCAAACACGCTCAACAGTCCCTTCAGGAAGAAGCGGAGGCGCTGCTCCAGGCCGCCTTCAACGATGCCCCCGGCCCGCGGCGTCGTGTACTCTGGTGGGATGCTGGCGGATACCTTCGAAGCGTGGTGGAACGCGCGTGTGAGGCGTTGGGGGTGCCGTTTATCCCGCGCGAGCATCCGCTGGCCTTTCGGGCGTGGGTGGCCGAGCAAGGCGCTACGCCGGAAGACGAGCCCGAGCGCGTCGTCTGGTACGTGCCCGAAGCACAAAACGGCCGCGACTGGTTTCGCGACGTAGCGCACATGGGCAAGGTGATCAAGAAGGGTATCGAAGACCTTGCTGCCGATCTGTATGGTATTTACCCATGGCAGCTCCGTTCATGGGAAGGCGAAGGTGCCGTCAGCCAAAGCATCGCCAACATTCTCAAGGATCAGCTCAGCCGCCGCGATCGGCCCACATTGCAGCGGCTCCAAGCCAGCCTTCTTACCGGCGACGACAGCCTGCCGGTTGAGTACATCTTGCGTGACGGATGGGGCCGCCTGCCCGATGACCCGGATGTCGTTGAGAAAGTCCGTGCACTCCTAAACGATGAACACGTGCCCAACCTGCGCCCGAGCAGTCAGCCCGCAGCCATCGTCAAGGCTGTGCGCCGCTGGGCCGTGGCGGGGTGGCTTCACCACGAAGGCGTACCCCGCGATGCGTTTCCCCGATTCATTGCAACGAGCGATCTTGGCTACGCCCACCGCCGCCTCAAATCGGTGCTTGAAACCGATCAGCAAACGGAGGTCTTGTCCACGTATCAAAAAGCGTACTGGCCGGATGCCATCAAGCAACTCGACGATCCCTGGGTCGCGAGCGCATGCCCGGTAGACGGTGCCCTGGAAGCGTATCTGTGGAAGGTGTGGCTTCAGGATTTCGATGCAGGAGCATTTGCACAGTGTCAGGAGCGAGCCCGCGAACGCACCGAAGCGCTCCGTGCCGCCACCAAGCGAGACGGCGAAGACGTGGGCAAAGCGCGCCCGCCCTGGATTCGCGCGTGGCGCCAGGCCGCTTCACTCGCCGAGCTTGCGCACCGCTACGACACGTGGGCCGACCGCGATGCGCCGGTTCACGCCTTGTACGCCGATCGGGAAGAAGGAAGCTGGCACATCGATGCAGCCGTTCGTCGCATCATCGTCTCCGGCACGCCCGAAGAGGACTTGTCCACCGACCATCCAGCCCGCGAGGCACTGGCCACCTGCCGCGACGCCCTGGTGGGCGATCGGTATCTCGAATACCTGCAAACGCTGGCCGGTAAAATGGAGGCCGCCCTTCAACGCGGCACGCTCCTCGACGACACCTTGCGCCCCAGCGTCACGTTCTGGTCCGATCACAGCGAGGCGCTCAGCGCGGGCAAGGAAGCGGTCTTGTTTTATATCGACGCCCTTCGCCTCGATTTGGCCCGTGCCCTGGCCGACCGCTTGCAGGAACGCTCCGACGATGCTGCAGGCGTACACCTCACGGTTCGCGAGTCGACGCGCCTCGGGGTGCTGCCGTCGGAGACGGCGTTTGGCATGGCGGCCGTACTGCCCGGGCGCGTTCGCGCCTACGAGGTAAAGATGAACGGTGGAAAGCTGCGCGCGCATCGAAGCGGGCGCGCCCTCAATACCACGCGCCGTCACGAGCTGCTCAGGAACGAAGGATGGACCGTGGCTCCGCACGACGCGTCGGCATGGTCCGGCACGCGTGTGGCGTACATGGACACGGAGCTGGACGACATTGGAGAAAACGACCTGGACCAAATCGAAAAGAAACTGGCCGCGCGCATTGACGAACTCGTCCGTCTGATCTTTCAAAAGATGCGCAGTGGCAACTGGAGCCGTGCCTACGTCGTCACCGATCACGGCTTTGTGCTCCTTCCTGAACGAACCACCTTCGAAGCGCTCGCGCCGCCGGAGGGTGACATCAAGCGCCGCCGCGTCGCTGCCGCCGACGCACCCGACAAGGGGCCAGGAGTACGCTTAACGCGCGAACGCATCCCCGATCTGTCGTACCTGGCCTCGCCGGTCCGCATCCTCGTAGATCCTTTGCAACGATTCAAAAAGCAGGGGCTCGCCGACACGCGTTTTTACCACGGCGGCGCCCTTCCGCAAGAGTGCATCTTGAGCTTTTTGACCATCGAGGCCGAGTAGTACCGAACGTGTAGGCTAATCTGCAACATCCTGTATCCTTTCATCACACACTGTCTCAAATGATTGATACGCTAAATCCAGGCGACAAAATTCTTCTCGATGGCCAGCCAGCCGAGGTGATCACAATCACCCAAATGGGAGAGCTGCCCTATCTACGTGTGTACGTAGAAGGGGAAGGCGTCAAGTCCGTTTGCGTTGAGGATGTGAACATTGATCACCGGGGGAGCGACGGATCGGCGGCCGACACGGACGATCTGGACGACCTATCGGCTGATCGGTTTGACCTTCGAACCCAGGCAATGCGCTTTCGCCTGGCGCATCAGCGCGGCCAGCTTTTAAGCATTTCAAATTCGCTGGTACGCTTAGAGCCGTACCAGCTTGCCTGCGTGAACCAAGTCATGCAGCGACTACGGCAGCGCGCGCTCATCGCCGACGATGTGGGGTTGGGAAAGACGATTGAGGCTGGGCTCATCCTAAAAGAGCTCGATGCCCGGCGCCGTGCAGATCGCGTCTTGTTTGTAGTACCGGCCCACCTGCAGAAAAAGTGGGTGCGCGAGATGAAGCGCTTCTTTGACATTCAGCTCAGCGTCGCAGACCGGTACTGGGTAGAAGGGGAGCAGCGTCGTCTTGGGGAAGAAGCCAACGTTTGGAATCAGGACCAGCAACGACTCATTACGAGCCAGGCCTTCATTAGGCAAGGACGATTTGAGGCACCGCTGCAGGAAGCTTTTTGGGATGTTGTTATCGTCGACGAGGCCCACAAAGCCAGTCGGAAAGGAAAAACGCCGAGCAAAACAGCGCGGCGCGTAGAGCAGATCACCAGCCAGTCCGACGCCCTGCTATTGCTCAGTGCAACGCCACATACGGGCAAGGAGCAAAGCTTCCGATCGCTTATCTCGTATGTCGACCCGCTCAAGGTTGCACAAGATCAAGAGCTCACCCGTGAAATCGTCGACGAGGTGATGATTCGCCGCGGAAAGGAAACGATTTTCGATGACGATGGCGAGCGGATTTTTCCGAACCGCGATGTGCAGACGGTCGGCGTTTCCATGACCACTGCAGAGAAAAACTTCTACGAAGCGGTTACCGAGTACGTACGCACCGTTTACAACCGGTCGGAGGTGCTTAATGCCCCGGTGGTTGGCTTTGCCATGGCGCTGATGCAGAAGCGGCTCGTAAGTAGCATCGGGGCCATCCGTTCGACCCTTGAGCGTCGGCTACAGGGATTGCTTGCGCACGATGATCTCGATCTATCGCGCGATGCACGAAGCTATCTCGAAGGAGAGGACCTGGAGGAAGATGAGCAAATTGAGGCCGAGAAAGAGCTGGAGCGCGTGACGGTAACGGCCGATGAAGAGCTGCGAGACGAACTTGAAGCGCTTCGGTCGCTTCTCGAACGAGCCAACGAAATTGCAGTCGACAGCAAAGCCCGAAAGGTTCAGCAGTACATCCAAACCCTTCTTGAGAGAGAACCCAACGAAAAGGTTCTCCTCTTTACCGAGTACCGAGATACGTTGGAATACTTGCTCACGCTTTTTGAGGATGAGCCGTGGTTCGACGAGATCTTGCTGATTCACGGCGATGTGGGGAAAGACGAGCGGGCAAGCATCGAAGACGAATTCAACTATGGCAAGAGCCGACTGCTCTTTGCCACCGACGCAGCTAGTGAAGGGATCGACCTTCAAAAGAGCTGCCATATCATGATCAACTATGAGCTGCCCTGGAACCCCAACCGTCTTGAGCAGCGCATTGGGCGCATCCATCGGTACGGGCAGGAGCGTGAGGTAAAGGTATGGAACTTCCAGTTTGATGGCACCCGTGAAGCCGAAATCTTTGAGCTCCTGCAGGAGAAAGTGGAGGCCATTCGGGCGCGCGTAGGGGCAACAGCGGATGTCTTGGGAATGATCGAGGATCTCAACATCGAGAAATTGATCATGCGCTCCATTCGTGACAATGAGCCTCCATCCGTCACCCAGGAGGAGCTGGAGCGCGAAATCGAGAAGCGACAGCAGACCCTGATGGACTGGTACGAGCGAAGCCTGATTGATTGCTCGACATTCGATGCCGAGAGTCGGCGCCGGATCCAGCAGGTCGTGGACGATTCTGAAGACGTATTCGGCTCATCGCAGGATGTCCAAGGCTTTGTGATTGCAGGTCTTCGAGCATTGGGAGGAACGGTTGAGCAGGTCTCCACCCGTCAGTTCCGTGTAACCGTGCCGGATGTTTTGGCCGCTTCGGTCGACGAGACCTTCGAAGAACAGATGATCACGTTCGATCGCGATCTAGCCATGCGGTTCGAGGGCAAGGTAACGTACCTATCGCCCGATCATCCGCTTGTAGGCGCGCTCGTCGATCATGTGTTTGATGACGAGGATGTCTTTGGCGGAAGAAATGGAGCCAAGGTTTTGCCCTTTGTTCAGGATCCGGGGATCGTCTTCAATTATCGGATTGCATTCGAGGATGGCACAGGAGAAGTTCTCCGTGAGGAGCTTTTCCCCGTCTTTGTGGACGAATTGAATGGCCAGGCACAGCACAACATGGGCGAGCGTATTATCGATGGTGAGTCGCTCTCCGTTTCGCCCGATGCGTCGCTGCTGAAGACGCTACAGGCGCGTAGCGAGGCGCTCAAAGATGCAGCCGAGGCGTATCTGAGTCGCACGGTTCGGCGCATCCGAAAAGAACTGGCCGAAGAGCGTGAGGTGAAGACAGAACAAGAGCTGCAGCGGCTCGACGACTACGCAGCGTCGGAGCGAAAGCGGCTTCAAGCATTTATTAAGCGCTACCGCCGCGAACAAGAAACGGGCAAAGATATGGAGATTGCCATTCGTGGACAAGAGAAGCGGCTGGAAAACCTAAAGGCACGGATCGAAAAGCGAAAAGAAAACGTGCGCGCAAAATCGCGCGTGGTTTCTCTGGCTCCAGACCTCGTGAATCTGTGTTACGCGCTGCCTGCTTAACGTCCTCAATGCCAACAACCGTTCTCTATGCCGTCTCGCTTTCGGATCATCTGCACCGGTGATGTTCATCTTGGGCGTCGCCCGGCCCGTGCGCCGCGCCGCCCCAACGAGCTGTCGGTGCAGCACGTATGGGCACAATGCATCGAAGAGGCGCTCAACCGGAGCGTTGATGCCTTTGTGTTGACGGGTGACATCGTCGACAACGAAAACAAAATGTACGAGGCGTTTGGGCCTCTAGAGCGTGGTATCCGTCGCCTCCTTGAGGCAGGCATCAACGTGGTAGCTGTCGCCGGCAACCACGACTACGATACTTTTCCCCGCTTGGTGCGCAGCATCAACGACGATCGCTTTCATCTGCTGGGGCAGGGCGGAAATTGGGAGGCCGTGATCCTCGAAAACAGCGACGGTGCCCGCGTTCGCTTCATCGGATGGTCGTTCCCAAGCCGGTATGTGCCGCGGTCGCCTCTCGAAGACGGCCATTTGGAGGCCACGTCAATGCCAACCGTTGGCGTGTTGCACTGTGACGCGGGACAAGCGGAAGGGCGGTACGCCCCCGTACGTCGTGAGGCACTGGCCCGTGCTCCTGTCGATGCGTGGTTGCTTGGCCATATTCATGCCCCTAATGAGCATCGCCAAGGTGGGCAGCTTCAGCTCTACACCGGATCGCTACAACCCCTCGATCCCGGTGAAACCGGTACGCATGGGGCGTGGCTGGTGAACGTCGGGCCATCGGATGTAAATGAAGAACGCATTCCGCTTGCAACGCTTCGCTACGACAGGGCCTCGGTTGACGTGTCGGGATTCGATACCGCAGACGACGTCGAGCACGCCGTTATTGAAACGATCCAGGACGGCATGGCGCATGCTGCCCGTACATGGCCCAACGTACGGCATGTTGTCTATCGGCTCGTGTACGATGGCCGCACGGCGCTCCATACGGAAATTGAGCGACAGGCGAAAGACGTCGTTGCTGATCTTGCACCGTCAGCGGGCGAGGTCCACGGATCGATTTACGACTACGAGATTCAAACGCGCCCCGACTACGACCTCGGTGAACTTGCCCGTGGCAACGATCCGGTAGGTGTGCTAGCGGAACTGCTCCTCGATCTTGAAGCAGGGCGCGACACCGATGCTGTTCGAAACGTGATGCAGCAAGCAAAGAAAAACGTCCAGCCGCTCTATCGGTCAACACGCTATGACCCGCTTCAGCGCGACCCTGAGCGAGGAAACGCCCCGTCGTCAGGTGAGATACGCCAATGGGCTATCCGTCAGGGGTACCGGCTCCTTGATGCCATACACACGCCGGCAGATCGGTAGCAAAGAGCCCGTCTTCGCACCTCCCGCTTACTTTCGTTTGCACAGACTGTCTGCTTCTCATGTCTACCCACCCTGAACGGCTTAACGCTGCACCGTTTTCAACCGACGATTCAACGCCGGTGTTGGCTTTTTCTCATATTCAGGTGCACCGCCTCTACGGGCTCAATCACAACCTAAAGGTCGAGGATCTGACAGACGGCGTAAACATCATCTATGGCTCGAATGCTTCGGGAAAAACAACGTTGGCTCGGGCGATCCAGATGATGATCTGGGCGAAGCGTGGAAGCGACGATAGGCCCGTTCTTTCTGGCACGTTCCGCATGGGGGCTTCAGCATGGCACGTTGAGCGTGATGGCAACCGAGTTAAGTATCAGAAAGACGCCCAGGCAGCGCCTCCTCCTTCCGTCCCCCCAGCCTCCTACCACGCGCGGTACCACCTGTACCTCCCAGATCTCCTTGCAGCCACCGACGGAGCCGACGCCTTTGCCAAGCATATCTTAGAAGAAGCGCAAGGCGGCATCGACCTCGAAGGGGCGGGGCGCAACCTGGGCTTTGGTGTTCCGACGCGAAATAAGAACAAGACCGCTCGTGCGGTTGAGGACGCGCGCAGCCAAGTTAGGAAAACGAAAGCAAAGCAGGAAAAGCTGCGTGAAAAGGAGCGTTCGCTCAACGACCTGCGTCGGCAGCACAAAAAAGCGCAGGAGGCTGGCTTGCAGGTCCGTGCGCTCGAACAGGCGATGACCGTTGCTGACGCCCGGAAAAAGCATCGTGAAGCTGTCGATCGCCTCGAAACGTTCTCGGAGGCCCACGAGCATCTGCGCGGTGATGAGGATGAGCAGCTTGATGCGCATCTGGCGACCATCGAAAAAGCCAGGGACGTCGTTGAGCAGCACGAGCGCATCATCGATAAGGCACAAAAGACGCTCGGCGAAAGCATACTGCCTGATGGAGGACTGTCGGCCAGCGAGGTTGAAGCGCTCCGGGCGTTGAAAGATGCGCTCAAAGAGGCTGAGAAACGTGTTGAAGATGCCAAGACGCAGGTTGCCAAAGCGAAAAAGAGGGAGCAAGAAACCTGGAATCGGCTCGATGCCGGCATGGATCGCGAGAAAGCCGCAGCTGTAGGCCTGCCTCAGATCCAGACGGTTGAAACGCACGTTGAGAAGGCGGAGGACCTACGTGGCTCGCAGGAGGCACTGAAGGTAGTTCAGCGTCTGCTAGAGGCAGACGCGCCAACCCCCTCCGCAGAAACGCTGCAGGACGGAGTCCGGGCGCTGCATCGGTGGTTGCAGCAGCCGAACCCCGCGGAAGATAACCGAGGTGTACGCTGGGTCGTCATTGGGAGTGCGGCAGGAGTGGTGTTGCTGGGAAGTTTCGCCTATATCGCTCACGGAGTCTCGCTCTGGATCGCCACAATTGCCGTCGTGCTTGGCCTCCTCATCATCGGGGCAGACGTGCTGCGCGCTCGCGTATCGAACGCAGAAGCAGCAGCGCGCGACGACCGATCTGCCTACGAGCGCAACTTTGAGCGGACCGGGTTGGCAACGCCGCAGTGGACGCGCGCGGCGGTCGAGAAAGCGGCCGACCGTCTGCTCGACGCATTGCGCGGGGCAGCCGTAGAAACAGCAAAAATCGAAGAATGGGAGCGGTTAGCGCCCGAATATAAGAAGCTAGCTAACCGTGAAGAGAAGCTCAAAAGGGAACGCGAACGGCTTTCTGAACGGCTGGGATTCAACGTCGGTATGCGTTCGCTGGCCTGGCTCGTTGAACGCCTATCGGAGTGGCAGACGGCGCGCGAAGAGGCGGAAGCCGCCGAGGCAGCGCGTGATGAAGCCCGTCGCCTTGCCCAAAACGCACTGAACAACCTAAACGAGACGCTTGACGCGCTTAAGCTGGGAGACGCGGCTTCGGCCGCAGAAGCGGCGGGTGCGCTGAAAACGCTGGAGCAGGAGCGCGAGGTGTTTCGGCAAGCCAAGCAAGACCTCGATGGTGCGGAGGCTGAGAAAACGCGTGCCGAGAAAGATATCAAAGAAGCGCAGGACGCGATCAACGAGATCTATGCGTCCACCGGCGTGGAAGTGGGCAACGAGAGTACGCTGCGTGACCTGTGCGATCGGCATGAGGACTACAAGGAGACACAACAAGCCGAATCGAGAGCACAAATGGAGCTGGAAACCGAACGCCGGCAGCTTCATCGCTTGGATGGTCACGAAGCTTGGATGGATGAGGACGTTCGGTCTGAGTTAGCGAAACGTCTTGAAAGCGCCCGCACCTGTGCACGTCGTGAGGAAGAGCTGCGAGAAAAAATTGGTACGATTGAACGTGGTATCGAAGAAGCGAAAGAAGAAGGGACGCTGGAAGAAGCGCGGGCGGCGTACCGGGAAACGGTCGACGCGCTAGCTCGCGAGAGGCATGAAGACTATAACCGTGCCGTCGGTGCTGCCCTATTAAAGTGCGTACAAGCGAAGACACGAGACCAGGGATTGCCGCCGGTTTTCGACCGAGCGCGCGAGCTGTTCGCTGCGATTACGAATCACCGCTACGAGCTCATCCTTGACCGCGACGCAGGCGTGTTTAGGGCACGTGACCGAATCGAAAGCCGAGGATTCGATCTCGATAAGCTATCGAGTGGCACAAAAGTCCAACTTCTTTTAGCTGTGCGGGTGGCATTTGTCGAATCGCAAGAAGAGACGTGTAGGCTCCCGCTCGTGCTAGATGAAACGCTCGCGAACAGCGACGAGGAGAAAGCTACTGCGATCATCGATGCCATACAGGCTGTGTGTGCGTCGGGTCGTCAAGTGTTCTACCTCACGGCGCAGAAGGATGAAGTAATGAAATGGCGTGAGCATATCAGCACGACCAACGTGCCCTGTAAAGTTGTGACGCTTGGAGACATCGCTCCCATTGCGGAGGACTCGCGAGAGAATGATGTAGTAATTCCTGTACCGCCACTTCGCACTGCCCCTATTGAGCTGAAAGGTAAGAGCCATACAGCGCTCCGCGACATACTAAAAGTTCCCGCGTGGACGCCACGTCAGCCGGTATCGAAGCTTCACCTCTGGTATCTAATAGAAGATCCAAAGGGCCTTGCCGACCTCGTACGTCGCGGGACAGAAACCTGGGGGCAGCTTGCATTCCAGTATGAACGTACGGGCAATGCTGCTACGGGGCTTTCATCTGACAAAGATGACTGCATCCGGGCTCGCGCGAAAGCTGTTGAAAGCTGGCAAGACGCTTGGCGGGTCGGCCGAGGCAAGGCGATTGGGCCGGAAGCCCTAAAGGATTGTGGAGCGGTATCGAGTAACTACCTTGAAGACCTCGTCGAGCTCGCCAAAGCGTTGAAGGGCGATGCTGAAAAACTTCTACGTGAGCTTAGGGAGCGCAATGACGAACGCACGAAAGGATTTCATAGCACTAAGGCTGACGAGTTCGAAGACTATTGCTATGAGCATGGCTACATCGACATGCAGGAGACAAACACGCCAACCGAGATGTGGCAGTACGTAACAGCGGATTTAGCACAGGAGCTAAGAGACGGATTAATCACGCGAAGTAACCTGGAGCGGCTTTTTAGAGGCTTTGCAGACGACGCGCCGCACCCTGACTGAGGTGAGCGTTCCACTAGACAGAGTGTGCATCTCAGTGTAGCTTTGGCCCTTGTAAAAATACAGAATGCTAGTCAGTAGCACCTGGGTAAAAGGCGAAGACGCCCGCTTCTCCGTTTAGGTCGCCCAGGATGAGGCATGTCTCGTGCGAGACACGCGAGGAATTTGCTTCACCAGCCGCCTTTGTTGCCGCTTTTTAGCCTCTGCCCATCAATCATCTCAGACTTGAACTGTTACACGGCCCGAAGTGCCGGCCGCCGCTCGTCAAATCGCTGTTTGCGCCACTTGTAGACGCTTGTAAACACTTTATTGAGTTCTTGCAGCGGAAGTCGCGGGCTGTTCTGCTTGTTCCAGCTCCACAGGCGCGTTCGGGCACGCATCGTGGAGGGGGCTTCATCGAGCATCTTATGCGACCAAAACACCGCAGCCCAGTGTCGCCCAACGCACTCGGGGCGCTCAATGTCGCTTCCCCACGGTTCGCCCTCTGCTACGCCCTCTGCAATGCGCCGCAAGACCCCTTTGGGGCGTCGCCTGGCTCCTTCCGCTGGCGCACGATCTGAAGCCAATGTCTCACAGTCGTGATCGGGTGTATGCTGCGTGTCATAGCTGGGTGTAAGGGTCAGGTGTTTGATGAGGTCGGTTGAAGCATCGGTCCCCCGGGGGTGTGGCATGTCGAGGGGAGCGTACTGAAACTGCGGTTCTGAGAGGTACCATAGGTAGTAACAGGGCTTGTCTAAGAACTCATCTCCCGTAGCGCCGACGGTGCGACGGCCAGTGTCTTCGTGAATCCCGCCTATCGCGCGAATTAGCTGGCCTGGGCGAAAGCACGCGTCATCAATGGCTCGCCGAAGTTCTAAGTCATCGCCGCAGAGACGATCGAAAAGAGCCGAAAGGGCATTTATTGCAGCACGGGATGACCGATAGATCGGGCACCCCAAGAGACTGTGAGGGATGCGAACGTGAACTGAGGCATTCCCTGAATACGATACGACTACGTCTTCCAGATCAACGCCGGTGTCTTTCAGCAAATGTAGGAGGCGACGCGCGAGGCGATCCGAAACGCGTTTGCACTTCTCTCCTCCGTCGTTTCGGCCATCAATTTCGGCAATGACCCACGGTACTGTAACCGCGCATTTTGAACGATCGTGGCGTTGTACCTCATCTTTCCGCCAGCGACCAATCGTTAAGTACCGAGGTGACGCCGCTTCGCGGTCTCCGACCCTAGCATGTTTGCGTTCGTAGCGCCGGCCGTGAGCGGTGTAGCGGTTTCCGTAAAGGGAAGAGCACGTCACCGCATGGGTAAAGCGCCTGTGGAGCTTCTGTGAGCGCGCAACGTGCTGTGCTGCCTGTTGCCACACGTCGATATACTCGCTACTGCCACTTGGCGCAAGGCTAAGGCTATCAGCGTCGTTTTCTGCCGGAGGCGTACAGAGAACGAACGGTCGCGGCTCGGCATAGCAATTAGCACCAGCTCGTTTGAGGTTCTCCGACGGCCGCCAGCGACGGCCAAAGCGGTCGGCGTCTCTTTTCCGAACATTCGGAACGGTAGGCCCAATGTTGAACGTCTCGCTCCCGCGCTGCACTGCTTTTTGAAGCCTACGGTACAGACGGTGAAAGTCCTCGTGCGCTAATGGGTTGCCTTGCGGCACTGCCCGTCTGTAGATCCGCGTCCAGATGTCTTCGGTAAACGACTGAATCGACTTGAAGAATTCCCCGCGTCTTCGGTTGACACGCTCGCCGCTATGCATCTCAAAGACCCGGCAGGAGGCGTTGTCGGACTTTCGTGTCAGATGGACGGCCCGACTGTCGAAGAGAAGGTCTAACCGCGGGGTGCTTTGGCGAGTGAGAATGCCGCTGCGACGTTCCACGTAGCCTGCGCGCAGCGGAACGGACCGCGTGAAGGCACTTCGGTAGGCACGATCTGGGCTTCGATCAGGTGCTGTTCTGGAAAAATCCGGAAAAGGAAGCGTTCCCTGCCCCCTTTTTGACGGGATATCCGAAAAAGATTTGATCTTTTCCACTCCAGTGCCGTATGTAGATATTGAATGGCGGTCTTCCGTACCGCTGTTTGACGCATGTGCGTTGCGCATGTGGTTTTTCCTCTGCATCGGCGGTGCCCTGTCAAAAGCAGCCGATTGCAATTTGGGATTTTGCCCGTCCTGGCCACGTGCCGGGACGGGTTTTTTATGTCAAAGCGCCCCGGTGGCCATCGAGGCGATGCTGCATTGCATATTTACTGAACCGCATAAACTCAATATGGAGACAATGGCACCCATTATCAAGGTGTTCTGCCTTCATTTTCAGCATTATTGAAAAGCCGCGCATGTTTGTCTTCGATCCGCCACGGCTAATCCACCACGGCTAAAACGACTTTTCCTTCCGAATGACGGAAGGGCGCAGGCTTAAGCAGATCGCAGCAAGCCAACACGAGAAGAGCTAATCCTTGTACATACGGGGCGGCATGCGAGGAGAGGCAACCCAGTCAGAAACTTGCGACTTATGCAGTGCCGTGCTACGTTGTAATCCAATACCGGGCGACACACGGGCATAGACACCGTCGCCGTGTCGCTCATAATGTGCTATGCCCACTTTGTTGATATAGCAGCGGGCCCGATACACCCGTTGCATTGACCTTCAGGCGTTTGCGCGAAATTATGGATACGTGCTATGTCAAGTGTGTTGATGTAAGTATAGGTTATGAATCCTTTCCACTGAGAAAGTGAGCATCAGTGCAAATGGAAAAAGAAAGCAAATGGAAGTTCGTTCTTTATCATGGCGTTCTCCTCTGGGGTTATCCCTCGGGGCTGTTTGCCAAATCAATAGAGCTATCTCCGCTTGGTGTACACCTTCCGACATTTGACTCGCTGGTGGAAGGTGCAATCTTCTTGGTCGTTTGGACAGTTTCCGGAATTGCGTTTGGCAGTTGGATGTGGTACCACAGAGAGAAAAACCGTAAGTTCGATGGGAAGGCGTCTGAAGCTTCATGATACAGTGTTGCACCTGACAATGAATGCGGGCGACTTAGTTCGCTCGCGCTGCCCGAAAACGCTTTGTCTGTCTGGAGAGTGCCCAAGCTATATCTCCGCAGGTGAACTTAACCGTTATGTGGTGCATGCGCCACATAAATTATTCTCAATAAACGTTGCAAAGACATGAACAATAGTAGGTCCCAGAATGGACGCATGAGAAAAAGCATCAATGATGTTATTGGAGATCTCTTCAACCTCGCAAGTGTCAAAGATGTTTTTGAGCTTGGAGAGGCTATCCTTGAACATTTGAATGAGCGCCTGGATACAGAGCAAGTTGAACATGACTCAGACACTGTCGCCAAGACCCTGCATCGCATCCAGTCGGGACGTCCTCCACGTGTCGCTCTCGCCGGGATGACCTCAGCCGGCAAGACAAGTCTTATTAATTCACTGTTTGGCGATCCAGTTGCTCTTGCTAAGCGCACGCCAGATACCACAAGTGCCGTTCTCCGCGTCACCTTCAGCAGTGGGTTGATAGTTTATGATACACCGGGGGTTGGAGGTGACGAGGAATATGAGAACGTCACACGGCAATTTTTGGGCATACCTCAAGATCCAGACTTGGATGCGGTTGAATCTGTGCCATTCCAGAGCTCACCCGAGGCCGCCGTACGGCATCTCACGCCTCATCAAATCGAACAAGAGGCGCCTGTGGATGCAGTTTTATTCGTGATTGATGCGTCGCGCACGATGACGCGCCCGGACAGAGCCTTGCTCCGCAATATTCTCCTTGAGCTACGTGAGCAATACGGCGATCATGTAATCGTTGCAGCCACCCACATTGATGTCCTCAATCGTCTCTCAGCTGACGAGCGCGACAAGATGCTCCAGTACGTCAGCAATGTGTCGGATGGTGACGCTGTACCCGTCTCTGTAGGAGATGACGGAACGGGAGAAGGACTGGATGATCTGGTCCTGCGGCTTTCTCGCAGTATGCCCTCTGATGTAAGATTATCTAAGCTCCAGGAATCTCTGGTCGAAGAGCGCAAGCTGGAACGTTTGTCGTTCGTCGTTACAGAGGCAAGCAGTCTTCTAGCAGCAATTATGTTGCTTGATGGCGGCAGCGATGAGGAAATTCAAATCCTTACACTTACGCTCTATGCCTTGGTGAGCCAACACTATGCAGTAGATGAGTCAACATGGCTTAGGTGCAATGGCGATGCCGAGAAGCTAAGCGAACATGTCAGGAGCAAAGGTGTCTCAGAGCAAAATAAACCACGAAAGCCGCGTGGATTTTGGGAGAACGTACGGGCGGCCTTCTTTGGCGAGGAGTTCTATACCACCGTCCGAGTGAACAAGCCGGTCGGCGTTGATGGTCTTCTAGTGTTGCTTCCATCCTACTATCACTTTCTCTACACCCAGTCGTCGCCAGCAACGAGCAGGCTGGGTGAACCAGAAATAGAACAAGCGATCAATGAACGCAGCAGCAAAATGCAAAAGCTAGTTGCGAAGCGGTTGACGAGTAAGCTGAGTTCTGAACTGACGCAACTGATGGCCGACTTGTACAAAATATCCGAGTACGACACTAACCATCCGATCTAGCTAGCAGACGCACGGCTTTGGCGTTCCACCCGTGGTGGTGGCTCACATGGTTAGTATCAGGTGCCACTGTGTTAGTATCAGGTGCCACTGTGGTAGCAGACGCGATCACGGTAGCAGGCGCGGCCATAGCAGCATACAGCCGGCGCATCGGAGGTCTGACTCCCGGTTATCCAGCATTATTGAAAAGCCGCGCATGTTTGTCTTCGATCCGCCACGGCTAAAGGAACTTTGCCTTCCGAGCCACGGAAGGGCCCAGGTTTAATTAGATCGCAGCAAGCCAACATGAGAAGAGCCAGCTCATTAGCGCAACACGGCTCTTGCCTCCGACGACAGCAGATCGTACCCCACGGCCCCTTCACCTGATCAAGCAGACGTACTTGCACTCAAAAGCTCAAATGATCATTTGAGCAAACGTGTATTTGCGTAAGTGATCAAAAAAATCGCATCGAAGATAAGCCTCTTCAGAGCCAAGGGAGCAGGCTTTACACTCTCATCGGCCTGTCGTATCTTGATGATCAGATCCCCAAAAACTCAAATGATCATTTTATCATGGCGACAGTCATCGCTGTTCTAAACAGCAAGGGTGGTAGCGGTAAGAGCACCATAAGCACCAATCTTGCTGGTGCGCTGCAGCTCGATGGATACTCCGTTATCATTGCGGACTCAGACCCGCAAGGGACGGCACGAGATTGGCGCCGGGTTCAAGAAGAAGACAGCAATCTTCCGGGCGTGGTTGGTATCGATCGTCCGACGCTGAAGAAAGATACGAAAGAAATCGAGCACGCCTTCGATTTCATTGTGATCGACGGAGCGGCCAAGCTACAAGAGATGATTGTCTCGGCCGTCAAGGCAGCTGATGTAGTTCTCATTCCGATCCAACCCAGTGCAGCCGATATCTGGGCTGTCTCAGAAATGGTTGAACTCATTAAGACGCGCCAAGAAATAACCGACGGCCGTCCGAAGGCTTGTTTCGTGATCAACCGTGCAATCGTGGGGACGAACGTCGCCAGTGAGGTAGACGAGGCGGTTGAAGCCTACGGCATTCCAATTCTGGATGCACGCACGCATCAGCGAATAGCGTTTGTTGAGGCCCTAGCTGAAGGGGCGACTGTTGTTCATAATGCGAAGGGAAGTAAAGCTGCAAACGAAATCACCACGATCAAGAATCAATTATTGGAGTTCATCCATGGCGAAGAAGAACACGCTGTCGAACGCCGCTAAAGCAAAATCGGGAGGTTACTCAGCAAGTATCGAGGAGCTAAAGAAGAAAGTGGCCGGCGATGACGAGCGCCGTAAGCGGCTAAACGTCGAAATTCCCGAGTCCCTGCACACAGAGTTGAAGGTATACGCTACGCGCCACGGTGCGAGCATGACCGATATTGTGGAGGGGTTGCTGCGTGAGTATTTGGGTGAATAATCAAATGGGTAAATGCACAAACACTCAAATGATCATTTGAGAAGGTGATGACTGGTAATAGTGGGGGCTGCATGGTTATCTCACTTGATGTGTACACAAAGGCGACTAAATTAAAAGCCCCTTCAATCCCGCTCAAGCTGCTCATCTCACCTTCGTAGAGCGCCTCGTCATTGAGGCTCTTTGTTCATTTGGACTCAAGCTACTTGGCGAAGATTAGGTTGTTGACTCGGAAAGCCAACATCCGAGGAACCGGCCGGGATATGCCCGAAGAGGTTTTGCAGCACTTCCTTGGCGATAGGCATCCACAGACTGCAGCCGCCTACTACATACGCGTAGACCGACATTGTGAAGGAAGCACTTCTTCATCATTTAGGTAAATCATCAAATGAGTAAATGCACAAACACTCAAATGATCATTCAAAAATATGCCCTGTAAGGGTCGAAGCATGCAGGCATGCCTGAGATACGGCTGCATGGATGGTTCTGGATCCAGCAGCCACCGGGTATGTGCGAAGGGCACGCACGAGCCCTCTAAGGTGATCGCAAAGTGCAGCGCGGCCATTATTCTTTCTGCAACTAGCACCGTCGGGTACCATCCTGATGAGATGCCCGGAGATTTTCTGAGCCACTTCCTTGGTCATAAGCTTCTGAAGATCACACAGGTCCACTAGACCCTCAAGCGCAGACCAATATTGTGGAGAGGGGCTTCTTGATCGTTTGGGCAAATCATCAAGTGAATAAACACTCAAGTACTCAAATGATCATTTGAGGACGTGTGCTACAGAGATTCGGTGCATTCGGACGTGCTTGAGATGCGACTGAACGGATGGTTCTGGGTCTGACCGTTCGGCATCCGCGACAGGTCGGCTTTTCTCGCACGTGCTCCCTCAATACGCTTAAGCAGCCGTTCTATGCCTAGGTTATACATCCTGTACTGTCAAGACCATATGGGAGAGAACTACGTATTTTTGTTGAGCTTGTGACGACAGAAGTATATATGGCGGCTCATGTGGTCGAAACAATCACTACAGCAAATGTCTCTTCTCGCACATGCTTAGCGCCCTTCACGGCACCACTTCAATATTTGCTCCAGAGGCTTCACTCGACAAAGTTCGTCTGCTCAGTAAGCGACGTGCTCTCCGTTGTCCAGCCTGTGATCAGCCCGTCTACTTCAAGGGACGGGAAGGGGGCACTGTGACTTGGCATTTCGCTCACTATGATGGGGCAGATTGCTCTCTCGATGATCCCGACTATGGACCAGAAAGCCGTGAGCACAAGCTGCTCAAGTGGGCAATCTATCAGTGGCTGATGAACTCATTTGGTGGATCTTGCGTGCACGTCGAAAAGAAAATTGAGACCGGCCAAGTTGCCGATGTGCTCCTCATTACAAACAAACGCCGCATTGCGTTTGAAGTACAGCGCTCTCCCATCAGTGCAGAAGCCTGGCAGGAACGGCGCGACAAGTATCGGGAAGCCTCAGTCCATGACGTATGGATGCTTGTAGGAGATCGCCATTTTGATTTGATATGTTCTGATCCGTCTAGCGAAGACTTCTCAACAGAACACAACTCTCCAGGAAAGGAGACTGTCCGCAAAAGCCTTTCTCACGACACAATCAGTCAAGCGGTCGATTGTAAGTCAACTCCTGCCTGTGAACGCACCATCGCATTAAAACCTGGTCATCTGGCGCGTGGACTCTTCGCGGCTGATGGGCGTCTTCTCTGGGTTCCAGAAGACGCCGTTGACCATCTAAAGGAAAAAACCTCAGGAGTAGCTCCTCCTAGCCCTTCCGAGGTGAATCTGAGAGAGATTGACGGCATTGGTTATGTTTATAGCAGTGCGGAGGGTGACCCTACAGAGACTATCGAACAGCTCAAGCGTCGACCGTTTTCTAAACAACCCCAGCATCTCGTAGCCCCCAACACCTGGAGAGCCATATCAAAAACTAAGGAGATTGACTGTGTTCTATCTTCTATCATGTCAATTACTAAATTTAACCTTTGTGTTGAGTCCGTAAACAAAGATATCTCAGGTTCTGAGGCTAATACCTCAGGACTAGCTGGCTCCTCAATTGCGTTTGAGAGCCCGTATCGCTCTGCCAAGTCTTACTCCGACGCATGGACCTGGGAGCAGGCATCACACCAATGGAACATGGGTTGGGAGCGCCGAAGACAGGCATACGAGGAGCGTGAGCGTCGCGCTCGGGATAAGGCTTGGAGAGTACTTGATACTAAGATCGGCCAAGTGGTTTATGATAAGTTGCCCGAGATTCTTGAGGGATGCCGCACCTTGTTCAAGTCTGCTCGCGACATGAAGAAGGGCGCTATATGCAACCATATAGGCCTTGAGAGCGGCATACAAAAATGGCCAGTTGAGAACTGGACTCCTTTGGCTGACTTGGATACAGAACTGGATTGGGTTTTCGGTGTCGACCGACGTTTATGGCAGACCGTCGCTTATTCTACGCAGTTCTACCACCCCTACGCAAAGAGGTACAGGGAGCGCGTGGATTTAGGTCACCTCAGAGGGTATAAGGATGTGAGATCTGGCTATCTGCTGAAGGCCCTTCACGAAGCTCAACTGTTGAAGCCACCTTCGCTTGAAAAAACGCTGGAGGATACAAGTGAAAAAGTACAGAAAGTAATTCAACAGGCAACAAACAAGATCACGGGTAAATCCTCATCTGAAAACAAATACGATTACCCCAATCCGACACGCATTAGGAGCCAGATCACATTCCATGGGATTCGCCACATAGCAGCAGAAAGCTACTTGGCCCAATTAGCTCGCCTCGGATTTCTGTATGGGAATGGGCCTTTCCATGGCAACCCTGTGCACGGTAAGGGCCTGCTCTGGTACTTGAAGAGTGCACGACGTCTAGTGGAGAAGAGCCACGTTACATCTCGTGAATTTGCTCTGATTGGGCGCACCTGGCTGGATGTTGCCGTGCTTTGTGCAGACGTACAAGAATACGAATTACAATCTTTTTTTATTAAATCTCCGCACTATCCACCCTACTTCAAAGATGACGAACGAGCACGATTAGGCTGTGCCATTCAAGAGGATAGGATACCGTTCCATGTTGGTGATGCGGAATTATGCGACCGGGATGGATGTGTGCTCGTTTCTCTTGACTGGAAGCGATAGTATAATATAGCGTGCTAGAGGAAAAAGAATCTGGAGGCACGGGGCTCAGTCAAATTCTGATCCGCTCGATTTCCTCGCGGCTGGCCTGTTGGCGGCGGCGGTCATAGAGCCGGGTGGTCTCAGGAGAGGCGTGCCCGGCGATGTGCTGCGCCATTTCGAGGTCGCCGCCGTTTTCGAGGTAGGTGGTAATGCCGGTGCCACGAAAGGTGTGGCAGCAGACCTGCTCCGGGTCGAAGCCTGCTTCTTTCGCACGGCGCTTGACCATGTGGAGAATGTTAGCCGGGAGAATGCGTTTGCCAGTGAGCGTGCCACTGCGTCCCTGGAGCGATTGAAAGAGCGGCGCGTTCTTCTTTTTGCGGATGCCGGCGGCATCGAGATAGGCCTCTAGGTAGTCTTGCATCTTATGATGGGCGGGAATGGAGCGCTCTTGCCCGCCTTTTTCGCGCAGGCGTAAAAAGCGCCGGTGGCCCGCGCGGTAGTAGTCGCCGACGCTAAGACGCGCGACGGCCGAGACGCGGGCGAAGGTGTAGATCATAACGCCGATGATGGCCCGGTCGCGAAGACGCCCGACACCTACGCCCTTGGCACTTTGGGCAGCAACAGAATCCTTCCCAACGATTGAATCGTCGCCACCGCTTAGACCCGGTTTGGCATCTGTACCTTGCTCGTCGCTCGTGCGCTGACTATCCGTCGGTTGACCACCCGGTCCTGGGCCTCCCGCGGTGTGTACAATCGCATCTAAAAGGTCACGGGTTTCGCCGGCGGTAAGCACTGGGGTCGTGCCCTCGCGCCGCACGAGCTTCGGCGGGCGTACGGGTGCTGCCGGATTGGATTCGACGACTTGACCGGTAACGAGCCAATCGTAGAGCCGGGAGATAGCTGAGAGATGCTGCTTGATGGTGGCCGGGGCGCGAGTGTCTTGCTCCACGTAGGCTGCCACGTGAACCGGCTCAATGGTATTAAGCGTTAGGCCGTGGCCCGCCGCCCAGTCAAAAAATTGGCGGACGGCGCGGCCATAAGCATCACGCGTATTTTTGTTGCGGATCTCGGCGGTAAAGAACTCGATGATGCGCCGTGCGGCATTGTCGCCTGCATCATCTAGTATAGCCGGCAGATCTGCGCGCAGCTGCGGAATGAGATTGGGCATTGAAGAGAACCCTTAGAGGGTTCGTCTTTTGTTGGATAACTCGCTTTATATTATACTGCTTGCCATCATGGTACGCCCTGCCAGCACACAAACGCAAGCGCTTACGGGAGCGCCGCGCTCTTGCAAGTACCGGCTTTACACTGCAGTGCCTAAACGACGCTAGTCACTTTTCTTCGCGTGGCCCTTCCTGCCTCACGTCTCCTATGTCACTACCCTCATTTTGCGCCTCTTTGTCTCGCGCGAGACATGGCAAAAACTCCCTTTAACTGCACCAGCAGTACATGGATAGAGCCAGACGCATCTAAAAAGATCAACAGGCTTTGCGGTTAGCAGCGCGGGGATCATGTCATTTGCGATTTGTTTGTCAACCCCAGCCCGTTCATTATGCAGTTCATTATGCAGTGTGTAGGCCCAAATACAAACGTTCTCTCGGATCATCTCGACCGGTATCGGCCGTATCGAGTGAAGCCCGGCTAAGTATCCGTAAATGTCTTTACCGTCGGGGGGGCATCGGGGCATCTTCTTTCCAATTGCGTAGATCGTCTTGCCTGCAGGAGACGATTATGGGGGAGGAGTTGGCCAAGGTCGTAGAGCGGCTTTTTTGCAGCGGTCGACTCGGACTCTCCATCAGGTGATCGCAATCGACCGCGAGTTTATCGCTACATATAGCCTCAACCGTGATGAAATACAGTCTCTTCGTTGACGAATCAGGTCATTTCGGCTACGATGATAAAAAAGAAGCCTGGGTCGTTGGAGGCGTGCTTTGTCCGATGGGTCGGAATTCCGCGGAGAAGACAATCGGCAACCGGCTGAATCCAATTCCTAGCCAGTATGGGCTGAGCGGTCGTGATGCAATGCATCGAACAGATCTCCTGCGAGCTGCTCTGTCGGGGACTGCTGAATGGACTATTCCCAGGATAGACGACCTGACAGAGACAATTTTCCAAACTGTCCACAAGACAGCACCGAGAGCTCAGCTTCTCGCTGTGCGTAATCCTGATCAGCGCAGCTTATCGCATCCCGAGGAGACGTACCGCTTGATGCTCCTCGACTTGATCGGGTTGGCCGATGCAACGCTTCCGGCCGATCAGCCTCTAGATCGTCTTGAGCTGTGCATCGCCTCCCGGACTCGAAGGGGTGAGGGTCGAATGTCTACCAGAGACGACCTGTCTAGCGTGCTTAAGCGCATCGAAGACGCGATCGAGGTGGACCTGGCTTCACGGGGCCTGCTGGGCGTTTTGGATGACGATATCTCCCTTCAGCAACAGAAGACGTCCTGGATGCTCACCGTGGCAGACTTCTGGTGCAACACCGTCTATAACCAGCGCCATGAGGGGCCACAACGAATCGTCAATAGCATTGTCCAAAATGGTCGCGGACGAGTCTTCACGACCGGAGGCGATGACGCCCGGATCCGCCGCGCCCAGGTTGCCGAACGCGACGGCATGTTTGGACTGGCCCTCTACCGGTGGGCCTCGTTGCCCTTGGAGGGTGACGAGGCGCATCGGCAGCGCGAGGCTCTGAGGCGCCTCTGTCAACAGGTGACCGGCCTTTCGACACGAAGCCCACGTCCGACGTTCGAGGTGGTCATTGAAATGCTTTGGCGAGACTTTGGCGAAACCGAGCGACACGATACGTTTCTGGCGAGCCTAAGCCGGGTTATCGACGCCTTGGAGAGCATCGCTGAAGACGAATCGCGCTCAACGCTACAACCCATCCTTTTCCGCATGCGCAACATGTTACAGCTTGCGGCCAACCGGGATGGACAAACGGAACGGGCCAAAGCCGTCGGCGCACAGCAGAAAGCAGTAGAGCGCCAGTTGGTCCAAGACCCCGCGAACTTCTCGCTCGTGCTTGATAGCCAGCTCATCCGCATTCACACGCTTCAGCATACGCTCCGCTTTGACCAGGCGCTGGAGGTTGCCACGAAGCACCGCGACCGGGTGACGATGTATGGCGATTTGTGGGACCTTTACGAGGATGACACCTACGAGGAGGATGCTGATGCATTTGAAGCGTCTCGCATGAACCTCAAGGCAACCATGACATGGATCCTGGCGAGGATCCAGGCCGCAACAGTCGATGAACCTTTGGATGACGTACTGGCCGCCATTGAGCGGCTTCGGAAGGTTGACATGGCGTCCTATGATCGTGGGCGACTTCTCAACTACAGTATCTTGGCTCGCTTGAAACGCGGATGGTTTGAGGGGGCACTGAGCGAGAGTAAGACAGCCCTGCGGGAAGCAGCTGAGCAAGAACCGCCCAGCCCATACGCGATTGCGCATGCGATGCGTGCGGCGGCAACTACTGCTCTTGCTGACAAGGCAACCCACCACTCTGTGATCATGACCGTCTACGAGACGGCATTGGACTTCATAGAGGACGAGGCACGAGGCGTGTTTTGGGCTCTTACCAAACGGGACCGTGCACTCTTGGAGATGCTAATGAATAGCGACACCAAGGCGTCACGAAAGGCTCTAGGACAGGGGAAGGCGGCTCTTACCTGGAATACGGGAACAGCAAAGACAGCAATTCGCCAGTGGGTGGAATGGACATTCGACGTGACGGGGCAGTGCATCAGCAAAGAAAATGCATTCCGCATGCACGTCCCCGAGAGGTTCCAAGAGGTCGTGGGCCAAGCTACGCTTGAGGGGCACTCTGGCCTGCTCCGCGTACGCCGCGTGAGTCCGTACTGAGCAGACGCCTTCGCATCAGCGGGACGCACATGTCCTGATGTCGGAGGCATCCCAGCGTGCAAACGTCGTGCATCCAGCTAGCGTCTGACGCCAACCTCTCACGCGCCATTCTCACGTGGGAGACGGAAGACCTCACCCGAGTGGGGAATGACATACCGCCAGTGTTCGGGGCTCCATCGCTCCAGAATGCCTGTACGATCTCCGGAACGTCCCAGCCATGGCGCGAGCAAAGACAAATCTGGACTGCCTCGCTCTCCTCGCAGAGACTTCCACGTCGAGACGTCTACGAAAGCTTCGACGTCTTCGCGGATTGCGTCCGCCGGACGAAAACTGCGTCCGTGCGCAATCGCATTTCGGTCTTGATTGATACGCAGCAGGCGTTCCCTCGTCTCGCAGTCATGAAGCATGCGATGGGCGAGAAACCGCGTCCATTCGTCCGCAGCGGCCATCGCGACACCCTCTGATCGCTCGCACGCTTTCCGTCGCAGATATCCGAACGAGGTCATCGTTCCGGAGGCAATCACGTCTTCTGGTCGTAGCGGGACGGAATGCCGCGCGGCCAGATGGGAAAACATGTAGTGGATCAGAAGCTCCACGTATCGAACCATCGTCCAAGCGCCCCACTTCGGACTGTTTGTCTGAACCGCCTCCTCTTCAAAACGGTCGAGGTGCGGAATACCGAGTCGCAGCGGCTCCCATTGAAATCCTTCGGTCTGTTGATCAATGACCGACTGAACCACAGAATTTAGAACGGGACCAACCAGCGGAGCATCGTACACCACCAGCCAGATGTCCCGAACATTGGAAAAGGAGGCAGAGCGGGCAAACCGCATGAGGGTGTTCATGAACTCATAGGCCAGCAGGGCCGGATCGAGACGGAAGAGACCGCACCCGATCATTGGAAAGGCAATCGACGACGTCTCTGAGGCCGCAAACCGCTCTAGCACTTCTCGAATTCCACTGGTGATGATGCGGACAAACTCTGACTCTTCGTCCTCTTCGCTCGCTTCTGGGTCAAGCCACTCATGCGAATGATGAAACCCAATGTGGTAGATGGACTCGTACGTGTCTGGGGCTTTTGTCTTTAGCACCGTGCCACGAGGAAGAGCACGGCCTTGCGTCTTCGCGTTCAACTGATCTTGTACAGCGTCCCCGTATCGGAGATAGATCTGCCCTCGAACGGTATGAGAATCCGAATGAGGATAGAAATCGGTCTGGTCGCTACTGACGATGGCGCGGGCGGGCACTTCAAAGATGTCGTCGTGGACGAGGTGGAAGCGGATGTTGCCGAACGTCCAGGTTTGAGGAAGCGCAGACATTGGATATGAGTGGTTGACATCTTCGGGGCAGGAGCGCTCACGTTCGAGGGGCAGGTACCGACTTCGTGCTCCGGTAGTCCGCAGCTATAGGGCGGCCATCTCAAAGATCACTTCTGCTTTGGCAGTGAACGTAGCGTCGTCCATCTCGCCATTCGCATGAGCCGCAACGAGCGAATCAAACTTGGCGCGGAATGAGTCGGGCAACGTTTCGGGATCGCAGTCGTCAGGCAGCGGTGGCCTCTCTGACTCTGTCACAAGCACATCCAACTGCAGCTCCGGACACGCCGCCGCGATCGCCCCTGCAGTGTCCAGGTCGTCCGCTTGCACATGCCCTTGCACCAGCGCATAAACGCCCTCAACGGCTGACTTTTGGTCGAACGGGTACAGTGTTAGGCTTTCACGAAGCAGAGAGCGGGGATCGGCGACATGCTCTAATAGTCCCTCGCGCCAGCTGTGTAGGACATTCGTCCAACCGTCTTTCGTCAGGTCCAGGGTCGGTAGATGCGTCGCTAGTGTCTCGGGCGATCCGGACTGGAAGTTCTGGTTGACAACCGACTGAATCGTATCCGCTCGCCCAGATAAGTCAGCGATAGACATTGTCACCACAACTGCTTGTTCTGCATATCCAGCCTTCGCGAACGCTGTTGCAAGGGCTTCCAATGCTTTCGCACGCCGCTGGGATGTTCTGATCGTCTGAACAGTAGCTTGGGCTTCGTTGAGGACTAGACGGGCTTGCTTGTCGTCTCCTGTTTTTATCCGAGCGGTAGAAATATCGCTCAGCGCTTCTGCACGCGTCAAGTCATCTTGAATCGACTTTGCGGTGGACCGCGCCTCATCAAACAGACCTGCTTTTGCTAGAGCCGTGGCAAGTTTGCCTAACGCCGTATCCGGATAAGATTCACTTTCAATTATCTTTGCAGTGGTGCGAGCTTTGTCTAAGACGGATTG
The DNA here is from genome assembly GCF_000419585.1 of Salisaeta longa DSM 21114. NCBI lineage: Bacteria > Pseudomonadati > Rhodothermota > Rhodothermia > Rhodothermales > Salisaetaceae > Salisaeta > Salisaeta longa. The sequence continues at coordinate 27,620 of NZ_ATTH01000003.1, read as the reverse complement.
AGCATGCTCATCGTCTCCAGCCTCTACAAGAGCTTCTGCGAGGACTGCTAGCACCCTTGTACGCGTCAAGCTGTCTTCAAACGAATTTACGGTGCTCAGAGCTTCGTCTAAAACGGACTGAGCATGCGCATCGTCCCCAACCTGTACAACAGCCCCTGCAAGCACTACCAGCATCTTAGCACGCATCCAGTTGTGTTTAACTGCTTTTGCAGTGGTTAAGGCTTCGTTGAAGACGGCCTGAGCATGCTCATGGTCTCCAGCCTCCACAAAGGTCTTTGCGAGAACTACCAGCACTCTGGCACGCGTCAAGTCGTCTTCAATTGTGTTTGCGGTGGTCAGAGTTTCATCAAAGACGGACTGAGCATGCTCATGGTCTTCAGCCTCTACAAGAGCTTCTGCGAGGACTGCTAGCACCCTTGCACGCGTCAAGTCATCTTGAATCGACTTTGCGGTGGACCGCGCTTCATCAAACAGACCTGCTTTTGCTAGAGCCGTGGCAAGTTTGCCTAACGCTGTAGCCAGATAAGAGTCACTTTCAATTATTTTTGCAGTGGTGCGAGCATTGTCTAAGACGGACTGAGCATGCTCGTAGTCTCCAGCCTCGACAAGATTCTCTATAAGGGCTGCCAGTACCTCGGCTCGCATCCAGTCGCGTTTAATTTCTTTTGAAGTGCTCAGAGCCTCAACAAAGATCACTTGAGCTTGTTCATGGTTTTCATGTACGAGAGCCCCTGCAAGGGCTGTCAGCACCTTAGAACGCGCGCATTCCCTTTTAATTGCCCGAGCAGTGTTGAGAGCTTCGCCAAGTCGTCTTGCCTTTACTTGAGCATACGCAATACCTTCTATCACATTGGTAGACATCCAGTTGGACCTCATCATCAGAAGGGTAGCGCCCGCTTCTTCAAGTACTGATTTTGCTCTTTCAATATGTCCCGCTTCTGACAAAATGGTTGCTAGCCTTGTCAGTGTCCGGGCACGCTCCTCGTTGCTTCTTATTGCTCGGACAGTGAGATGGATTTGGTCAAACACTAATTGTGATTGTCGAGTATACCCGGCCTCTGCCAAATCACTTGCGAGGTTGCTCAGCTCGATAGTACGGACCTCGTCGCTCACAATTGTCGAAGCGGCGGTGCGAGCTTTTTCGAACGTCGACCGGGACTGTTGTTCGTATCTACCTTTAGCTAAGCCGGTAGCGAGTTTGCTCAGCGCAATAGCATATCCAATCTCGCCTTCGATCTCCTGAGTAGTTGCATAAGCCTCATCGATGTTGCCTTCTTTTGCTTGTGCAAACGCAAGATTTCCATGAGCTATAGCACTCATCCAGTCGCTATCAATCATCTTTATGATAGCGCTAACCGTATCAAGTTGACCTGCTTTTGCCAAAGCGCTGGAAAGGGACTCAAATGATTCATCACGTGCTTTACTGTCTTCAATAGTTTGAGTAATAGTATAGGCATCTTCAAAAAATAATTGCGATTCTTTTTTATATCCTATTTTAAATAATGATAGTGCAATAATTGAGGCAGATTTACAATATACAAGTTTATTTTTTATGTTTTGTATTATATATAGCAAAAAATTAATTAAACCAAGTACATATACATAATATTTTATGTTTAATAATATTGAGTCTATAAAATTATTATTTAATTTTCGTTTATGGTTCGAGTCGTTAATTATTTTTTCACATATTTGTTTGACAACTTTCCCACAGCTATAGTCATCTGTTCTTGATAATATGCCTGATATACCTAGATCTGGAAAAGTAGCCAATACGCGTTCGACCCACCACGTAATGAAGTCTGGATGAGCGAACTTGCTCCAGTTGATTGCTTCAGTGCCAGAGGGAATACGGTCATCAAGCGCATCAAGTACATCGATCGCCTTCTCAGAGACTTGCTCCGCCTCCGGCCGCTTGGCTTGCCGGTCCGCTTCGATCCACAGAAGGCGAAGGATTGCCAAGAAGTATTTCTCTTCTCCCAGGACTTCGATTCGTTGGAGTGCATCGTTCATGCGTCCGGCCTCGGCCCATCGGAACGCCTGGGTCACGTCCTCTTGTGCCTCCTGTGATACAATACCTGCGTCCAGCGTGAGGCGGGCGAGACGAACATCCGACTCAGGCGTGGCGCCGTTCTGCGTGGCATAGACGTCCAACCCATGCTGCATCGCATCGTAGGTGGCATCGTACTGCTTAAACGCGTTTACTTGCGCGTTGCGATACGTAGGATCGCTTAGCAACTTCCAGAGCGCGTCCGGGCGCTCCGCAGTGCGTTGATGCACCGCACCGTAGCGCAGCGCATATCGCCGGGCGGTCTCGTTTTGGCGTTTGTCCCATTCTGCCGTCATTTTGGCCAGATGGTCTCGCATGGCTTGGCAGCCCGCAGCATGTGCTTCCTGCAACCACTCTCTCAGGCTATCGTGAAAGAGCTGAACGGCCTCCTCGGGCGCGTCCTCGCTTGTCGGATAGAGCGTTTCCGGTGGTGCCTCGCGTAGCAGTTCCTTCGTGGCGTGAACGGCTGCGTCGGCGCGCATCGAATTGATTCCCAGCAGCTCGCCGAGGGCGTCAGGCGGGAGAGGCGCCTTCGCTGCAGCCAGCAGGTGCAGCAGGTCCACGGCGTCCTGGTTGGTCCCTCCATCGGTGACGCGGCGAACTGCCGTGCGGTACATCGTTCCCATCTCGCTGGGCAGTGCGCTCACGTCGCCCACTGTCATTTCTCCCTGAAAGAGCGCTTCCACGAGAAGCTTCAGGTACAGCGGGTTCCCTTCGGAACGCTCGGCGACCGCTTCCACATAGGCCTCAGTGAAGTCCGGGTCGTACTTGCTAACCCCATCGTAGAGCATTGCGCGTACGTCGGCTGTCCCCATCGGGCCCAGGGTCATCCGGGAGCGCGTTTCGCGGTGGCGGCTTTCGTAGAACGACTCCGCTTCGGGCGTCTCTCGGCTGGCTACAATTACCGGCAGCCAGCCGCGGGCGGCAGGGATGTGCTGCCCGAGGTCAGTAGCCTCGTCCAGGCCGTCGATCAGCAAAACCGTGCGTTCGGGTGTGCCGCTCGCCTGATCTTGGATGGCCTGCAGGCGAGCACGGAGGTTCTCTTGCAGCGTCACAGACTCATTGCCCATTCCGATGCCCTGTACGCCATAGCGCCGGTCGAACTGGCGACACAGTGACCGCAAGAGGGTCACCGGGTTGTCGCTTCCTTCAGCGCGGCGGATGAAGTACGCGATGACTGGTGGCGGGTCGATCGACTTCCCGTCGTTGCCCGTCAACGGACGTCCGTCGGCGTCTATGCCAGCCTCAACCTCTTTCACGACCTGGGCCAGCAGTGTGCTTTTCCCAATGCCCGGCGCACCGAACACCATCAGGGTGCCTTCTCCATTGGCCACAAAACCGCGCAGGCGAGCACGCTCCTCGCGGCGTCCCTTGAACGTGTCGGTCAGCGCCTCCACCTGCTCGGTGACATCATCAAGGTCTGGTCCGGCCGCCTGCCTCCAGGCGCGAAGCGGAAGGCGTTGCAGAAACGGGTCGTAGAGCGACGAGTCGCGATAGTGGAGCGGTCCCTCGTAATTGAGTTGGTCGACTTCGTTGTGCTTCAGCGCGTTAAAGAAGAAAAACTGTGTCTCCCCTTTTTGCACTGGTCCGGTGTCTGCGTCAGAGAGGCGGGCGATCCCCAAAGGCCAGAGGTCAATTATCGAACGTTCGGCGACCTCGGGGAGCAGGGCTACGGCATGACCTGGCGGCACATTGGCGTCCACGGGCGTGCGCTTCGGCCCTCTCAAAACGTGTGGCGCGGCATCCCCCTCGCTCCGCACCGCCAGGCGAATGCCTGTGAACAGCGGCGAGTGCACTAGCTCTCGTAGTACCGGCAGAAACTGCTCAACATCGCGCTGGCATTCGTCGTCGTTGGGGGTGGCGCCGTGGGCGTACTTGTTGCGGAAGTTCACGAGGTTGTGCTCGTCCTCCAGTCCGGTCAAACGCTCGAAGCGGTTCCATGAGAGTGCAGGCGTCGTCTCGACCGCATCAAACGCCGCAACCGCTTCTCGGAAGAACCGATGCCACGTGCCCAGTGAGGGGGTCTGGAGACTACGTGCGAGCAGCAGCTTCACCGACTTGGGGATGTCGCCCTGGGCTAGCAGGTCGCTAAGGGCAAGTGTGGTATGCCACTTTACGGCCCACTCGATGGCGTCAATCAGACGATGAACCTGTCGAAAGGGCGACGATTCGGCACCGATCAGACGCAACAAATGGTACATTGGGCCTGGCAGGTCCACATCGCGCTCTTCCGAGAGAGGACCCTCGCCCGGATCCAGGCGATCCCATTTGCTTCTGGGTGAGGGCGGCGCTTGGTCTTTCGCCTCCTGCATGAGCGCTCCAATGAGACGTCCCGCCACACTTGCAGCGGCATCTTCCGGCACCCCAGCCTCTTCTGCCTGCTGCTGGAAATCGGCCTTGATGTCTGGAATGCGGCTGTTTTTGTAGCCTTCATCGTGGAACCGATCGCCCAGTTCAGTTGCCAGATCGGCAAACACATCAGAGGAGCGTATCTCACGAAAGAGGGAATCGGGAGAAGCGGACATAAGACTCTTTGCCTGTCAGAAAAGAGCAGTTTGTAGAAGTTATCTTATGCAACATCCTAGGCCTGGTGGTGATGCAAACTTACCAAAGTCAGATCCTGGCGAATGAAGAGCACACGCTCAGGTTGAACACGCGAAGCTTGGCAACTCAATTTTCATTACCCGTGCTATTGGCAATAATTTGAGTGTAAGCCGTCGTTCAATGATTGGTTTTCATGCAATAGGAAGGGGTATTCAGTGACATTCGATGAGGCGTCTTCGTCGAGGGCATCCGCATCCATATACGTTCCGTGTGTCTTTACTACCACTCGTCTTCAGTTCTAGACGCGACGCTTGCTGCATTAGGCGGCGTTTGGCATGTGACAGAGCAGCAGGTAACGAACGGGAGATGCTCTGCCAAGTCCTCTTGTGGTGTTCTATCGATGCTCTAGAGATGCTCTACGGATGCGCCGAAAGCCACTGCACGACGCGGCGTAGCGTATCTGCAAAACCCTCCAGGTACGCTGGGCCGCGATAGGATTTCGGGGAAGGCACGCGAATCTGGTTGTTCTCCAAGGCTGCACGGTGACGCCCGAATACGTCGCGGGCGCTGGAACTGCGCAGGTAATCGCTTGCCGCTGCAGTGTCGCGTATCCACTGGTCGGCGTCGGCCAAAAAGGCAAAAAGCCCGGCCCAGTACCTCCAGACAGGAGCCTCATCGGCTGCAGAAGACGTGTTAGCGGCAGAAGATACGCCGGGGGGCGACTGCGGCCCATTCAAAATGGGAGCCCACTGGTCGAATACGGCGACGTACTCTGCCACTGCACCAGTGGTCTTCTGGATAAATCCCGCATCGCACAAGTCCTTGAGCGCATTTGCGACTGTCGCCCGTGAGTAGTGGGTGGCATCGGCAATCGCTCGCGTGCGGGCTGATCGCTCTTCAATTCCCAAGAGGTAGGCGAGCACGTCTGCCTTGGCACTGATCCCGAACCCCGCCCGCAGGCGCAAGACGAGAGCAGGCAGAAGATCCAGGCGGGGACGGTCGCTTCCTTTGCCCGGCCGGGGACCTGTGCCGCGTAGCGATTCCTTACTTTTATCGGTCGGGCTTGGCGCGTCGCTGCCTGCGTGCCGTTTCCACCGGTTGTCGCCCGCAGCGACCGCCCACGTGGCAAAGTCCGAGAGCCGCGTTTCGGTCACAGATGGAAAATGCTGGAGTAGCGTCTTTGTACGCTGAACGCTTAAGAGGTGCGCCCCGACCTGCGCCCACCAATACGCGAAGTCGCGAAGCCGCCGCTCTTGTGGCTCCAGGTATAGCGTAAACAAAAGAAGCGCCTCGGGATCGATGATCGACCGTCGCGGCTTAGAGGAGGCTCCCACGGCATGCGCGCCGAGGCAAGCCCACTGTCCCCATACCGCCTGAATGATGGCATCACGAAGTGCAGCCTCGTCGAACGATGCCTTGGAACCGTCGCGGGATGGATTAGGCGTGTTGGACATGGCGGATGACAGCGTCGATCATAGAAGCGAATTCTGGTGATGCGTCTTGGCTGCGCACCCATTCAGCAGCACGGTGAAGCTCGTCTGGGGTTGGCTCCAGCGCTACGAGGTCTTGCACGTGAACGCTTTCGGGTCCTTGATCGACGGACGCAAAGAGCTTCAGTGCGATGAGCGTACGGCGCCCCACAAGGCCAACGCGGAGCCCCCCGTAGGTCCGCCACGAAATGTCTTCTTTCAGCCCCGGCGGAAGTCCAAGATCCCATTGCGGACCGATGGCCGTGTTCATCCAGTCGGAAGGCAGTCCATAATCACGCGCCACGGTTTGGATCGCCCGTCTTAGCGGAGGAGGCAGTGGGTCCGGAGGCGTGAGCGTTTCTTCGCCCGATGAGTCGGGTCCCGATGGGTCAGGCGTTGCAGCGGCAATCACGTCCACATCACTAGTTGTGCGCTTCACGAGACCTAAGAGACTCAAACTAGCTCCGCCCACGACGACAATCCCCATGCGTTCACCTTCTGCCTCCAAAAGGTCGCCAACGGCTGTCAGAAGGTCTTCCAGTTGCTCCGGTCCGAATGCACTGCCCATAAGCATGCTAGATTATTTGACGTTTTCCGACAGATAATCTAACAAAAGACGCTCGGGTTTGCAAACGAGGTTGAAAATCCCCAGACCCCTATTCGAGCGGCTAACCAGTACATTGGGCTATGCCGCATGAAGATAAAGTCGAGCTTAGAACCTGTATTCAAAAGGAAACGAGTCAGTTTTGCGGAGTCAATCCCGAAATTTCTTCCTCCAATGCGCAGCTATTAAGCTGTAACGCGCAGCGAAAAGTTGAAAAAACAGCACAGTGGAGGAAGTGTCGCTATAAATTAAAATAAATATAATGTTGGCAGCAATGTTGTGTTATAGCAAAGCGATATAGTGTAGATCCAAAGTTTTTAACTGATTGGTTCAATTCCACTGTAGTCACAAGTAGCGCAGCGTCTAACTACATGCCCACCATCGAGTGAAGTGATTTTATGGAGTGTTTGATTGTTGCAGTTAGGACACTTATTTCCCTTGCCCTTTCCTACATCTTTGATCGGCTGTCGCCACGACCAGCCTACGTAGTTACAATTTGAGCATTTTCGGTAGCTTCCCTCATCATGGTAAGATTGTCTATTACAGTGAGGACAACATTTTCCTTTAGCCATGAGACTGAATGTGTTTTATCTTTGAGAGTGGTGCTTCCTCAGTTCTATCAGAAATTGACCTGATAGTTTTGGAGTTTTTTATAGGATGGATATTCACCTGAACTAGGTACCAGAAAAGGGTTGCGTTGATCCCGGCTGCCCGTACGACTCCACACGACGAAGTTTCCATCCGTTCATGCTGTCACTTCCGGCCGAGAGAAACGAGCCGCCCTGCGATAAGCGAGCAGAAACGGCGCTTGCCTAAGGTCAGTGCAACCGTTACAGTTAAACAGAGCGCCCGTCGTGTCTCGCGCGAGACAAACGAAAACGAGACCCTATTACCAGATGAGCATCTGCATCCGAAGGGCTGGAAAAGTTTCGAAGATCGGCAGCAGAGGCACTACCTCTCGAATTCAACTCCAGCCCTTCGTTGGCAGCAGTGCTGTGCTATGGAGCGCTGCCACTGGGATTTCAACGGCTTAAGGTAGCCAATTTACTTCCACTCCGGACCGGGCTCAAGCACAACTGTAATGCGTGACTCACGTCTCTTGGTGAGAATATGAGACACAGCGAATACTTCAAGATGCCACTGATACCGTCCATTTCAAGGCATGGTTATGCAGATCTAACCCTCTAGAGCATGTTGTCCTCAAAATGGTCATCATCTTCAAACCCGAGTAGGTCATTGCTGCTCTCATAACCTATACACTCTTTATATCGGTATCCATCTTCATCTTCATAAATGGCAAATATGTGAGTACCTCGGAAGTCATATTCTGTCCATTCTTCTACGATAGTGTCTGATCCACTTTTGGGCATGAGTCTTCGGCACTTTGTGTAATTTTTATCGACGGCAGTATAAAAAAGACGACCTTAATATTGTTCCGAGTTATCGTATTTTATCAGCTTAATTTCGGATTATTGAATCGATATAAGAGCAATAGAATCAAAATGTTTCACCAATAGATCTGATTTTGTCTATGGATACTTGAGCTCAGGCCCAAAAATAAATATTTATGAGATTAACTAAGTGTACGCACGCCACTCAAAAAATATATGAGCAACATAAATTTGGCATTCCATAGTCTGCTATTTAGTCAGACAGTAAAGAGAAAATAGAATCTCACACTAGCAACATAGTCGGAAAGAAAAGCGTAATTTAAGTCAGTGAAGCACCCATTCAAGCTCCACTCGATTGAGGACAATGCTCTTAACTCACACTAAAAGTCCCATCGCGAGACAGATCAAGTACGTAAAATATCAATTGCGCTGGTTTTACAGATACAATTTTTTCAATTATAGGCATCAATCCGCTCTTATATCGTACCCGTTCGTGGCAAATTGTGAAGCACTTGAAATGTATATCGGCTACAGATTAAAATGTAAGCTCAATATAATGTAATAGGTGCGAGAGGGCAATCTAAGGGGAAGGGGTGCAAAACTTTGCACCCCCCACTATTTGTCCCATACCCTTGTTTTAATAAAAAATAATTTTCATTACAAAAATAAAGGTAACAAAGTAAAGCTTTTTATATGTATAATGGATCCTGCCAATCTATCAATTGTTTTGCAACATTGGTTGTCTCGCAAGCAAAAAAAGAGAAGCTGCTGTGAGCAGCCTCCCTTCATCGCGAAGCAGGACTTAGTCCTCAGTAGATTCTGACCGAATCGCCCCGATGCTGGCAAGATCGTTTAGGATATCCTCAGCATTCAGGATCTGTCCTCCAGAAGCGCGCTCGACATAAATATCGGGCGGTCCGTGTAGCCCTACGCCGATCCCGAAGAGCAACATCGCTTTCCGGACTGCAGAAAGGCAGGCTTCGAGGGGGTCGATGGCACGGGCCATTCCGTCGCGATGGGCTGTACCGATGGTCAGTCTGCAACGATAGATGTTTTCAGTCTCGTGAGAAAAACTGAGGCTCCAGTTCTCTGGTCCAAGAACAGTATTGAACCGATCAAAGAGTGCGAACTCGTCAATGACCGGTCGGCATAGGCCACGGCCGACGCTGCTGTCAATTTGCATATCACGAAAGACGACATCGTCCCTTTTGAAGGGCGCTTGCAGGAGCTTCCAAACACCGGGGGGCAACAGGTCGTCGTCAATCTGGTGCTGATTCTTATTTTGAGAGTCCATGCGGCTGTGTGACTGGTAAACGGAAGTAAGCAGTTGCCACAGCACCCAGGCAAGAGGGATATATCCATGAACAAGAGGAGTCGACGAACGAGAGCCGCCGACGTCTCACATGCTTTCACCATCGCGTGCCTGTAGGCGTGAGGCTGGCACTGCTATTGTGCACAGAAAGCCGCGGAAATTGCAGGCATGACAGTAGCTACTCCATTCGGGCTGGGGCCTTACGCTGAAGAAAGGATCTGAAGAGGACATGGGCGGCTTCAGGCGGACGTCGCCGCAAGGTTTGGCAAGGTGCTGCAAAGTGCTGGGCACGCCGGAAGACCGACAACAACGACAGCATCCTTGATAAGCTCGATGAGTGTTCCGAGCGCCGTTTTGTAAATGAGGTTATGGGCCTGCCCTTCGAATCGGGGGACCTACCCATCACTGAGAAGGACATCCGCGCGTGTTGCGACGCCTACAGGCTCCCACGTACCGAGAATGAGGAGATCGCCATAGCGAAGGAGCATAGGTCCAATTTGGTGTTCGGCGGCTTAGACTGGGCCATGAGCAGCGATGAGTCCACCTCGTCCTACACCAAGATGGGAATCTTCGCCTACTACAACGGAAAACTGAAGCTCATACACGCTGAACAGTTCTCGGGGACTATTGGGACAGACCCGGATTTGCGGCTCAGGCGCATCGTGGAGCTCATTGAGCGCTATAACGTCACCGTGCTGGGTTGTGACTACGGCATGGGCTACAACGAGAATCAGCGCCTGAAGAAAGTCTACCCCAACCGGGTCATCACATTTCACTACTACGGGAGCTCAACAGGCACGGTGCGCACGAAGTACGACCCGCAAGGCGAAAAGTACGCACTCCCCAAAACGCCCAGCATCAATGAGTTTATTCGCGACCTAAAGGCGCGGCGGTTTGTTTTTCCGGAGTGGTCTGACGAGCGCGCGAAGCAGCACCTCCAGGATTACATGCGCGTCACCAGGGAGGTAAACGACAAGACTCGTACGATCCAGTTTCAAAAGACGGGCACGGATGACTTTTTGCAGGTGAGCAACTACGCAAACATGGCCCGGCGCATGTACTTCGGTGGGGAGATGGTTGAAGATGCACCGGGCAAGGCGGCGGCCAGCGGGTGGCATGACGATGGAATCTATGGCTTATAATGCTTAGCCTGATAAAAATCAACCCCCTCAAAAATTGTTAGGTGTTTCTTCATCAAGTTGTTAACAATTCCTTTGCAGAAAGTGCGCTCAACAGAATTAAAGGCAGGCGGCATCTTCCGAATGCAATTAATTCCGAAAAATCGCCACTGTAATACTGCTGCGCTGGGGGAATTTACCTAACAAAGGATAGAATAGAGGTAAGCATAGAGGTAAAGGGATAAGAGTATAAGAGTAGAGGTATAGAGGTAACCCTAAGGAGTAAGGGTACAGAGGTGTATAAAATCTAACCGCGATTTCCGATTTGATTTTTGAGCCGCCCCTGCCTCCAGCCTGCTCTTTTTTTGATTACTGAAGGGCAGCCCCCACCTTGGGTATGGTGATGGGCAACAGAGGCTACTCCTCGCCCCCCCTCAGCGTTTTACTTTTTGATCTTCCCTGCCTTTGATGTTTTGTGCTGTGTCTCGCGCGAGACACGGACGCAAGGCAAAGGGCTTTGTATTAACCGCCTCAGACCACGTGGAACGCGCCACGTACGCAATCGACGATCTCATCAGCGTCCTCGCCAGACAAAGCACTACGTAAGGCTTCAGGCGCGTTCTTCTCGGCCGGCGCTGCATGCAAGTCCCCTGGCAGAAGGCTGAGCAAGCCGCGTTCACCCCGTAGTCTATTTTGCGCACTTCGTGCTTTGCAAGCCTCGCGTTGGCGGCCGCGGCAGCGTAAGGCTCCTACTTAAGGCTGGCAGGAGGTCTGGCGCTTAGCAACCGACGCTGTGTCTTCGCAAACAGCATATAGTGAAAAGACCTCCGGCGCGCAGCTGAGCTATCCAAAACGAGCCAGCCTCCTGAAGGGTGCTCAGAGGCTCCAGGCGCTTCTGTAAATCTTGCGAAGGGTTGTCCGTGGGTTTCGCATGCAAAGCGCTTGAGGGGCCCACGGGAGCTTCTGTGGGCCCGAGGGGCTCTTGAAGCTGCTTCGGTGTGTGTGAATCGATCCCTTCTTCAAGCCTTGCAGGTGGCCTGCTGTTTATATCGGCGCTAGACAAAAGCCACGATTATCAAAGAAGGTTGTCTAGAGCAAAGTCTACCAACTCGAAGTGACCAAAATCATCAACCAGTGCGTTGGGTGGGGCTACATCCATTGTTTCAAGGTGCTCGGCCCACTCAACATCCATTAACTCTTCAGGTTGATTGGCATCGTATTGTGCTTCTAGTTTTTCCTCGTCACCTGATTCGAGTGCTTTTTGAAAATTACCAAGTCGAAAGCTTGGCACACTCGCAGCCCCCTTTGCTGTTTTGAGCGCGTTTGTCATCAAGTCTTTCTTTTCTTCTACAGCGCGCCGGATATCTGCGCCTGTGCTGCCCATCAAGGAGAGTGGTGAAGAATCCGAATCCGTTTGTTCAAGGTTTTGACTTAACGCTGCCTCATTGTCTCCATCATTGTTTTGGGTGTCCTTGGTTGCCTTCCATGAATTTGACATACTGCCCTTCAATCCCCCAATCCAACTTCCTTGCGTTAGCTTTTGGGAGGTGTCTTTTTCGGCCGACTTCTTTTTAGCCGCGCTCTCTTCGGGTTGGTTATCTTTTGACCGGTCGTTCTTCGAAGGGCTACTTTCTTCAGAGGGGCTGCTCGGGTTGGGAGGGGACGGTTCCTCGCTCTCTCCCAGCGCTTCGGTCGCCAAGTTTTCAGTTGCCTCTTCTTTACCGAAGGTCTTGGCGAAGGGTATGTCTTCGAACCACTGGGTTGATTGCTCTTCTGTCTCACGCGAGACTGCCTCAGGCTTAGTTTCGTCCGCGTCATTCTCCGCCTTTGTGTCTTGCGAGGCATCCCATTTGTCTATCCACTGCCGAGGATTCAGCGCAAGGTTGTTCGAAAGGGCCGTGTTCTCCGGCAGCATACTTCTCGGACTGAATTCCGTCAACCTGATCAGCTCGTCGCGCACAGCATCTCCGCCTGCAATCGCTAGCGCACCGATCTCGCTTGCGATGCTACTGGGGTAAAGCTTCTGAGCCATCTGCGCAATGAGAGGATTAATTCCCAATTGTACTCTCATCTCATCGTCTTCCAGCATGAGGCGCCGTACGATAATAACATCGCCAAACAAAGCACCTCTGCCAATCCAGGGGATTTCCACTGGCGTGAATGCAGGGTGGTTGTTGAACAGCTCTTCGTTAAAGGCCAAGGTCCAGCGATCTCCATCGAGATAAAACCCCTGGGCATCCAGGTACTCCTTCACCTTACCATCGACAATGCGTTCTGCTAGTTTGTCGATAAGGCACTTCCCAATGTAGTTTATAGCGAGAGACGCCCCAGGCGCAATCAGGCCAACAGAAAGCAGCCGCGGTGTCCATCGCAGCGCCTTCGCACCAAAGCTCGCAGCTTTCACGCTCATTTTAGGAGATGGCTCGAACGCGAGATACTTGGTCTCTCCGTTTAGGTCTGCGCCACGTAGAGCGAAACTGTTTGCCCATTGGTAGCGCATTCCTGAGGTGCTTACCTCGGCATTTATGATGCTGTGCTGGTCGCGAAACCGAATGTCTAGTTGCTGAAGCGCTTCCTGCTGCGACGTTGCGATACGGCTTTTGATGTACTCTGCCGATATCGAGACAACCCCCTTGTGCAGATCTTCGCTTTGGCGAATGATGTAGAGGGCTTCCTTCAGTGAAACGAGCGTCATATGTTGAGTAGCCTTTTCGCGGACAGGTGTCCACGTGGATTAGGGGGTAAGCGATTTGAGAGCAGTCCGGTGCCTTACAGGTATCCGAATTAAAAAGAGGATTCAGATGATGCGCAGGTAATAAAACAAACGGATTCGTCTACCGCAAGAGACACTCCTGATGTTCACCGGGACCGTTGGACCGTCTGTCATATTTGGCGTTTGATGCGACGCTATCTTTTGCAACGCTGCGTCTCGCAATGAGACAGATTTGCAACCTAGGTGCTGGGGGGCTCAGCCCGTGAGTGCTTGGCGGGACAGTTTAAGATAGTTTAGTCACCAATCGGTGTATTCCCAATCCTGCAATATCAGGATGCCGTTTCCAAATCTCGCGAGTGGGACTCCTTGTCTCGCCGGCGAGACATTTCGCACTGTGGGAACTCTTTGTCACTGAATCTAAGCAGTCCCCATACCCCGCAAGTATCCTTCTGCGTCAGTTCAGGGCAGAATTATAAGCCATAAGAGAAAAGGCTTGTAAGAAATAGCAGCGTGCATAATGGGGGCTTCCGTTCCATCCTATCTTGCTGTCTGCTCTTCTATCTTCTTTTTTTTCTGTTAATAATATATAATGCTAATACAGTAGTAAAGACTAGTAAGTGTATCAGTATTATAATAAGAACATAGTATAAGTAAGTACAATAACAACAAAGCCCTGTAAAATCGGGCCATCATATTTAATTGACCAATCGCTCCTTGAGGGCTGTCGGCGCACCTTCCGTTTTTGCATTTCCAGTTTTCCCCTTATGCTGCCTGTTGTGCGCCCTCGCCACCTGCTTTAGACGTGTGCTTGTTAAGCACACACTTCGTTCGGTCCACTCGTTCGGTCCACACGAAAGGCTTTTTTTGGTGCTATGGGCTGCTCGCTCTAAGTTAGGTCTTGGATACGATTCGTTTGGCACTTACGCCCAAGTCCGCACCTAAAGGACAGCGACAAAGGGCCTGATGGCCAGCACGATTGGTATCCCAATCACTCACCCCGAAAAAAGCCTCTAGCATAATATGGATAGTAACATGGATTACTGCGACTCAGAGAGAAGAATTATCCAGAGCACAAAGGGCATTCCGGTAAAGCACAGAACAAAAGATATCCCATTAGGAAAGCCCATACCAAAAGCGGCAACTGGGCTGAAGGAAGATGCAAGCGAGTCCTCTGTAGATTTAGCGTCCTCCTGCACGGCAAGTAACAAAAGAAAGGGAGAAAGCAGTGTAAAAAGGGAAAGATGCATATCGGGGGCTCCGCCAAAACGAAGCTCTCCTCTGAGGTTTGAATCTCTCGTTACGCCTGAGCTGTGGGCAGCGCTTAGGGATCATCTCCCAAGTCCTATTTTCTCAAGCGAATTCTCACGCTTAGCTATCATATGTATGCGGCTTTATTCCGCGATTGACCCCCGAGGCGAGGGTGAATTCATTTGCTTTGGAGAGCAAGAAGCCGCCCTGGTGCTTGGTGATCTCACCTTGGCAAAACACCACAAAACCAGAGTCCAGGAGCGTCTAGCGGAAATAGAGAAACATATCCCCATGGAGATTGAACCAGCTGCACCTAAGCGAAATAAGACGCTAATCAAGAACCTCAAATTGGCTCCAGATCTCGAAACAGCCTTCGATAAAGAGAAAATACGTGCTCTGAAAATGGACGACGCTGATCTGATCGATGCTCGAACCGGTCGGCGATTAGGCAAAAGTGGCTTGGCAAAGAAGCGCCAAGAGAAGAAAGCAAAAGCGTCAGAAAGCGATTCTGCGCGAACGCACGACATTGAGGATATTCACTCGTTCAAGCGTCAACTTAACGATCTGAGCCCAAATCGATTTACGAAGCGGATTAAACGAACTGTAAATAAGGTAGGGCGCCATTGCCTGGAAAGTAGAAAAAGTGGCCATAAAGCGTGTTCAGGGGTGCCGGAGCATGTAGTTCAAGTACTGGAGCACACCCAGCGGCATCCCGTGCCCCTGTATAAGGCAACGGACCGAACCCTTCGCCTATCACCGTTCGGCCTCTCGCTTGCGCAATTGCCCAAAGCGTGGCGTCGTCATCTTTTCGAGGATTGCTTGGAGATCGATGCCGACTCGATACAGCTTGCACTTGCAGCAGCTTTATGGGATTTGCCTACGTTGCAAGGAATCTTGTCAACGTGCACCGCCTCTGAGCAGACGTGGTGGGACGTGCTGCATGATTATCTTGAACAGGCGTTCCCGCAAGCTGATCTAGGTAACAATCGGGCGCCTACCAAGGCGATCTGCAAGACAATGACCTACTCAATGGTTTTCGGAATGTCGGAGAGGAACCTTCGCAGGCTGACAATAACAAGGGGGTCGAAGGCTGGAAAGGCAAGGTTTAAAAGCTTACGAACCGATGTGCGCAAGCACTTTGGCGTAGAGAACGTGGAAACTGTCACCAATCGGATACTTGCCCATCCTGCCTTTCAGGAGTTGCTCAAAGCTCGGAAAGAGCTGTTTCGCGCCATCAGACGCGACCGCGGCATCAGAGATGGATTCGGACGCTGGATCCCCCTGCGGACTCAAAACGCGGACGAGCCCAGGAACGTGAGTTCGATGCTTTCCGATTACATGCAGGCTGCCGAGATGATGGCCATGCTCCCTGTTGGCAAAGAGGCGCTCGGCAACAGCACTATGCTGCTCTACCTCTGGCAGCACGACGGAATTACCGTTCGTCCGAAGAAAACGGATCGGCCGAGTCGTTATCGAAAAACCCTTACCACGCTTCAAAGCGCCTTTCAAAAGGGGCTTAAGGACGTCGAGGATGCCTTTGGGTGTAAAACATCAATTCAGACGCAACTCTCGGTCGATTATTGCCCGTCTGCTGTCAGCGACGCGTTCGGCTAGGCTGCCGACTTTGAGGGAGCTGCGCCACTGAAAGGTGGGATTATGTCTCGCGCGAGACATGGCGAGGGAGAGGACGCAGTGGTGGGCAAGTTAGAGGCCTCTGCTGGAGTAAGCCCGCAAGGAGCGGGCCGGAGTGGGTGTGCTCTACTTGCTGAGCGAACCGCTGGGCGCGCGGCGCGAGGTACTTCTGGAGCCCAGGCAAGACCGCCTTGCCTGGGCGTACCCACCTCGCCGAGACGGTGTATCCGGAGGCCGAGCGGATTACGCTGGTGCAGGACAACCTGTCGCCGCACAAGCTCTTGGTGCTCTACGAGGTCTTTGCCCCTGAGCGGGCACGCGCGATTACCTGGTGCCTCGACATCGTAAACACGCCCCGGCATGGCAGTTGGCTCGCGTAGAAATTTATGGGGATAGCCGAAATCGAACTGAGTCTTCTCGTGCGGCAGGGGCTTTCCGAGCGGGTGCCGAACCTACAGACCCTCAAGGCCGAGAGCACGGCCTGGACTGCAACACAGACGACGAATCAGCACGGAGTGGACTGGCAGTTTGCCACCGGCGATGCCCGTGTGAAGCTGAAGCGCCTCTACCCGACATACATCCCGTGACGAAGCACTACTCAATGAACGGATACACCTGAGATCAAATGCACCACCGGTAGCGCTTTGGTTTCCTCGGTGCACAATCTGCGTCGAACAACAAAACGGCTCGAAGGTAAACAGAAATGTTTCATATCAACTTTGATCGCCACTCTCCCGGATGGCTGGTTCTGACGAGCAAAACACCCTTCTGCGTAGCGCTGCGCCCGCTGTAGACGACGTTTCCGTGTCGCTGACGGAAGCAGGGCTTCTTACGAAGAGAACCGCAGAGGTTGCAGCGCTCTATGCCAGGTATCGTAACTGGAGCGAAGTAAAGAGGCATTGGCACGACAACCGAGTCCACGAGCGGGGCTCGCGATCGAGTGCGCAAAAAATCTTCAGGATCATCAAGCGCCGCCTGCTTGCTGGGGCGTCAGTACTGCCCCCAGTTACACGTCTTGCAGAACTGGTCGATGAGTGCCCAACGGAGCAGGCTAAAGCACAGCTTTTCTACTTCTATCTCATTCAAGAAGACAACCTGTTTCGGTTTGTTCTTCATGAGCTTCTTCGTCGACAGGGCGTTGATCGAGCGGAATGGGACGTGTCGCCCAAAATAGTTCGGGAAGTGCTATCTTCGTTTCGATATGACAACGGCTCGGAAATTGAATATGCCGATTCGACGCTCCATCGTTGGGCACAGGGCTTTCGATCCGTTTTACGTGACATCGGAGTCCTCAAGAGGCCATACGATGATAAAGGAACCACCCCTACGATCGACTTTCCACCGTTGCACCTAGGGGCTCTCTATTCGTGGCGTACAAAGGGCCGAGCATGGCCCAGTCACCCCATCGGATGGATGTATCTGTTTCAGCCCCAATCTGCCAAGAACGTTTTGCTCGATCGTGTGCGCGCCAGCGATCGGTGGTCCGTGTCACAGCTGCGTGGTCAAGCTGTGTTAACGCCTGTTGGCACCCAAAACCAGGTCAAATAACGCCGCTTCAGCGTTTGATGCGTGGGGCAAGTGCTGAAGCCCCGTCCCATTCTCGTTGTCTAACCAACTCAATTGTTTGACGTAGTGGAACCAGAAGCACTGTTTCAACCCTTTTCGCAGGACTTTGAGGAGTCCATACGTGTTGACCGAGAACCCGCGGGAGATAGTGAGCAGGACAAAATCGGTCTCTTAAAGCGTTTCTACGTCACGGCATCTGCTGCATCCTATCTCGACGACATGCTCGCGAGGGTGTTGGGCGAGGCGCAGGGAGATCGAAAAGGCTCAAACCACTGGCTATACGGCTACTATGGAAGTGGAAAAAGTCACCTGCTCGCAGTCACCGGATGCCTTCTAGACTCTGCCTGGGTTGGTAAGGTCGGGCGAGAAAGAGTCTGGGCAGCTCTCAGTGAGGACGCTGACCACCTTGATAGGCTAAAATCACGGTGGATGCGGTGTTTAGATAATTATGTGCTACGTCCACTACTTATTAATCTGCTCAAAGAGCAAGGGCGAGAGGATCGAGGCTTCGGAAGCGTCATCCTGCGCCGCCTGTACGAAGAACAAGGATACTCGCCTCACCTCAAGATTGCTTTTTTTGAGCGTTGGTACCTGTCGCGCAACGGCCGTAACCGTGAGACGCTGGAGCAAGATGCTGCGCAAGTACTCAAGCGCGCGGACGTTGATCTTGGAGTCACTAGCACCTGGGATCGTGTAAAACGCTATCCGGTGCTTGCAGACGGCGTGATGCCCGAACTGTTTGCGCAAGAAACAGGTGTACGTGAGGGGCTCACTGACGTTATCGATCGCAATCTGGACGCGGAGGCTGTTGCCAAGCAGTTAGAACAGGCACGTGAGGCTATAGCGCAAGAAACGGGCCGCCCGGTGCGTCTTTTCTTGCTCTTGGATGAGATCACACTCTTCATTGGAACCCAATACGGACTCCTAACGGAACTGAATGCACTTGCTGAAGCCATTGATGATGAAGGGGCAGGGCGCATTTTAACCGTTGGTACTGCGCAAGAGGATCCTTCTCGCGTTCAGACGGATTATACAGCCCGGGAAGTAGATTTTAGCATCTTGGACGATCGGTTTCCGCATCAATACAGTCTTCCGTCGAGTCATGTGGGCGATATCGTCCAAAATCGCCTGCTTCGGAAGCGCGATGCGGGAAAGAAGGTGTTTGACGAAGCGTTGCGCACGGCCGCGCTCGATCCCGTAAATTCATTGGTCTACCGGGGCGTAAAGCAAAACACCGAACCTCGCCTCGACCACATGGACAGCCAAGAGGTCAGTGACTACCTTCCACTTCTGCCCTATCAGCCGCCGCTCTTCCTTGAAATTTTAGCTCGCCTGCGTGCACAGAACACCGATCGGGCCAAGTCTATCTTCTCTGGAACTGCACGCGCCGTGCTCGCCATCGTAAAAGGGCTATTAGAGCGCTGGGCTGCATCTTCGGAAGAGCAGGAATGGGGAAAAGACGCTGGCCTTAAGCGCGTAATATCGCTGGTCGATTTCTTTGAGGTCATTCGGCCGGAGCTTGAGGACACGATCAAGCAAGAAGTCAAGACAATTGATGAGGTTGAGAAGCAGGTAAAACAAGGCCACTTGCAGCCCATCGACGCGATGGTATGTAAAGTAGTCTTGCTGCTGCAGTACATCCCGGATATGATTCCGTTAGATGAGACGAAGAACGTTGCTGTCGCATTGATGGACAATCTCGATGGCGATACGCTCATGAACCGGACGAATGCTGTCGAAGAATCGCTCACGCGTCTTGGCAAATACATCCGAAGCGACGATGAGCATGACTCCTACCTCCGGTTCACCACGCAGGAGGAGCAGGTTGTGCTTGAGGAGGCTGAAAAGCGAGAAGCTGAGTTCGGAAAAGCGGAAGTAGCGCGCGAGTTGTCTGCACGGGTGGATGTGTTTGCGGAAGGCACAGACACCTCGTTATGGCATCAAGTCCTTAAGCAGCTCGATCTTCCTGCACGGGTCCCGTACATGGACGGTGAGGATACCTATGCAGTGAACTACACATTTGATGTTGATGGTCATGCTCTTGACGTTGCGTTTGCCGATGCAGAGGGGCTGAATGTAACGGTTCATGTCGAAGGGCTCATCTCAGATGAGGAACGCTCATCGGCGGATCATGCAAAGGCGTTCTTGTGGAAGATAAGAGCCGAGGGCCGGACTGCGTTATGGAACGACCTGAAGCGCTGGGCGGCGTTATCGGCCGCATGCCGTGAGCACTATGCACCGCCAGCGATCGAGCAACAGCTTCGGCAGGAGAGTCAACGATTGCCTTCACGAATTGCGGCCCGCATCAAGAACGGAGAACTGAAGGTTCGTTCTCACGAGCCGCGCACGGTTGCCCAAGGCGTCGAACAGTACGTTCGAGTGTCTTATCCGAGATCGTTTCACCCAGAAATGCTCCGGGTCGATCATGAGCGCCTACGCGAACTGAAGAGGGTTCGCCAGTCTGCGGAATTGCCAAGTTGGGCGCAAAAGATGGAAGTCGTGTGTGATGCTCAGGATGAGCTCAGGGGCAACATTGTCACGACCGTTCGAGGAATCATAGGAAGAAAGCTAAAGCGCATTGAGACGGTCAGCATAACGCAGGCGCTGGCTGAACTTCGCAAGAGAGAGGAGGCATACAGCGGAGTAGAGCCGGCCCTTGTGGCTATTCTTTGGGGGCTTTGCCAACAGGGCACATTTCAGTCCATCAGTGAAGATGGAGAGCCGCTGAACGCGGATCGACTCCTCAACCCCGACCGCTGGCACGAGATTCGACTGCGAATCGGACATGCCGAGTCGTTCCGGAAGCAGCTTGGTCCGTTTGTTGGACCCAACGATACGGCCAACGACGCGGTCGTTCAATTCCGGCACTTTCTGGTTGAGCAGCGTCAAAAGACCGATACGCTGCGTAAGCAGGTTGGCATTGTCGCTCAGAATGCAGCAACGAATCCTGTTTGCGACCTGCTGGAAGAATTTGGGAAGTGGCTCGACGAGATGTATAAAGCGCTGACTGAATGGCGTATCGAAACGCGACATCAGCAGCCACAGTGGGGGGAAATTGTTTCTGATGCCCTACAAGCAGAGCAGGAGATTAAGGAGGCCACGGCCCAGTGGGATACCCGAGAGCCGTACATCCTTCAGCTCGACGCCCTCTTAGTCCTCCAGTGTCAGTATGCACATGCGATCGGCGAACCTGTGCACCGTGCCCTTAGCAACCTGCAGGAGCAAGCACAGGCGGCGGCTGCAATCCAGTGGTGGACGAAGAAGGGATGGACGGAATACGTCGATACGCTTGTTAGTTACAACGAGGCGCTGTCTACACTCAAAACGTGGTGGCGCGAGACGGTGCAGGAAGAGCATAGAAAGCAACTGATGGACGATACCGCCGATCATCCCTGGCTGGTAAACCCCAATGCCCCGGCCCTCGCCCACATCGGGCAGACCTTTCGGCGACAGTATCTCGATGGCCCGCGCGCCTTTCGGCAATCGATGCGCCGAACAGAAGAAATCCTTGCACCGATGATGCGTGATGCACATGGCCTAGACACGGCAAAGGTCCGGCGCGCCTTAGGACGTTTGCAGGAGGGCATGGGGCCAAGCGTGCCCTCGGTGGAAGAAGCTGAAGCGTGCCTGCATGCGCTGCGCACCCTCGACGCGGTAACCGCGGGCGCAACGCCTTCGGATGTCGATAGCATTGGGATGTGGCCAGCAGATCGAAAGGAACTGACAGATCCACTTCGTAAGCTAGCCCATAAACGTAGCTTTGCTGTGGAAGAGCGCACGCACGCAGTCATCATTAGCACGAGCGAATGACAAAAACGCCTTTGCAAAAGTTTAAGGATCGGCTCGGTGACTTCGCCACCGGCACCAGGCGCGGCATCCGCAATCCGTTTGTCATCGTGCCGGTGGCGCCTGTCTGCGAGCAGAGGGCTGCCCAAGACCTTGCCCGATGGGCCCATAGCGATATGCCGCCAACCGAAGTGACGACAATCTATCTCGATCGGGTGATGGCCCAAACCGAAGTTGTCAAAACCCTGCTCAAGATCCCTGCATCGTTTTACGACAAGCGTTACGACAAGCGCGCGCCCGAGGAACGTACCGCACAAGAGGCGGACACGCTTCGCGACAATCTCGCTGTAGAGATGGTGCAATGCATCGTCGAGCGTTACAAGGATGCGTGTCGTGCGTCAGAGCATATAGTGTTGCTGCTCCACCTGGGCGCCTTGTATCCATTTGCACGCGCCTCCGAGCTGCTCGATGAAATGGATCGGCAGCGCGTGCAGGCGACCGTCGGCATTCCATTTCCTGGCAAGGTCATCGGTGGAAAGCTGAGCTTCTTCGGGGAGCGCGCCCAGCACTACTACCCGGCGCATCGCATTGAGGAGCGAATCACAACGGCCCACCTGCAGGCATAACTGTATCCTTTAGCGGCCTCCGCCCCGTTCCCCCACTCATTGTTTTGATACGAAGCGCATGTCTGACGCTCCTTCCCTGCGATCACTTTTTCTCCGCGACCCGACCCGCCCGCTGGAGGAAGTGCAAAAAGTTAATGCCACCGAAGAAGCGAAGCGCGATGTAGAGGAGTTCTGTGAGACGGATAGCGCGCGTCGCGTTCTAGAACGTCTCTCCGAAATCGTAGCGCGTGATGCACGTCTTCCAGATCCTCGGTTCCTCTATCTGCATGCGACGTTTGGGTCTGGAAAGACGCATCTCTTGAAGCTGATTGGCTACGCGACGGGGCAGGCTGAAATCCCGGACGCTGTCGTGAGCGAACTGAGTACGCGGTTCGAGGGCTTTCGGACGCTTCGTGCTGCGATGGACGGCGCGCCTGCTGATCGGTTCGTGCCGGTCTTCCTCAATCTTCTGAATCGTGACGCGTCGAAGGAGCCGCCAATCCCCATCCTTATCTACGAGGCGATTGGGCGTCGCCTAGGGTACCCAACGGACCCGCGGTGGCTCATCGAGTTTCTGCTTCGCCTTGAAGAAAAGTCACCTGGCGCGCGCGTCTGGACCCAGCTGGCGGAGTACGAGGGGCAGAACGGTACGCTGCTTAATGATGAGGGGCAAATTCTCGAAATGCGACGTGGCGACATTCGCACCTGGTTGTACCAGGCCGTCCCTGTCGTTATGAAATCTTTTGGTGTGGCCTGCACCCGAAGCGATGTTGAGCATTGGGTCGCGCAGGCTGAAGCAAACATTGCAGAAGAGACGTTTCGCCCCAAAGCCCTGCGCGACCGCATCAAGACCGTCCAAGACCTCCTGTCAGAGCGTAGCGGTCAGGCGACGGAGCTGCTGATCGGGCTCGACGAGATTGCGTTGTTCATTGGGGACGACCGCAGCCGATACGATGAGCTGCGAGCCACGATGCAGGTTCTGTTGGAGGACCCTAACCCCATCGTGTTGGGAACGGGACAGTGGGGGCTAAACGAGGTTCACAGCGACTTTGTGGGGACGCCCAACCCCAGTGCGTGGTACAGCCAGGAGGTCAAGCTGGAAGGCGCCGATACGGAGGTCATTGTACAAGCGCGCTGGCTGCAGAAGAAAGGAGACGTCAAGTCGCAGATCCGAGCGACCTTGCAGAGCATGCCAGCGCCTCCCAAATCACTGAATGGCAGCGTCTCGTCAGCAACAGATGCCGTAGCGGCCTATCCTTTTCGGCCGAGGGATCTGCACTACGTTCGCGAAGCAATGCAGTCGCTCCTGACGCGCGATCGGGTGGCGGCAACCGAGCATATCCAAGGGCGCGCGCTCCTGGTGCTCGTGCGTTCGCTCTTCGTGCGGCAGCACTGGGCCGATGCGCAGCACCTGGGGGCTGTCGTCCCATGGTCGGATATCTTTGAGGTGCTGCGCACTGAGACCAACCTCATTCCGATGTGGGCAGAAGAGCTGCTGAGCCGGCTCAAACCGGTTGCTCAAGCCGTCGAGTGCCCTGTAATGGAGGTTGCACAGACCGTCTTTCTACTAAACCGAATTGCGGCGGTCCCAGCTACTGCACCCGTCATCACGCACCTGCTTCTCCGAGACGTGGAGGCGCCCACCGAGAAGCTTCATGCTGCCGTCAGCGACGCGCTCAGCGTGCTACAGGACAAAAACTACGTCTTCAAGGATACGAGCGAACCTCCTGCCCAGTACCGCCTGCTCACCGAGGAGGAAGTGTCGCTGGCCGAAAAGATTGAAAGACGGGCCGATACCGTGTCGTACCCGCGCCTGCGATCGGTGCTGCTGGCGTGGATGACGGAATATTCGCCGCTTTTGGCGAGCGAGGGCAACCGCCGCGAGGTCAAAATCCGGGACGAGCGGGGCGTGCCGCTGACGGTGTACTACTCCGTGCTGCAGTCTATTCCCGACGCCTCCGATCATGCGGACACGGTAGCGTTGCGCGTGTTCGTGACGTCGGGCGCAGCCGATGAGGAGGTGGATGCCTGGCAGGCGACCAATGGGCGAAGCACGACGCTGGAAGACGGGCTTGTCGTCGTGAACTTGCCTTCCAACTTCGAGGAGCGCCTGCGGCGGTATGTGGCGACGGGCGACGTGCTGCGCAACGAGGCCCGTCATTTTACGGAGCTTCAGTCGGATCACGTGCGCGAAGAGCGCGAGCTGCGCAACCAACTGCGCGACGCGCTCGACCGGGCCCGTGTGATCGATGCCGAGAGCAAACAGAAGCGGGGGACCTTCGCCAACGGCCTGAAGGCGTTCATCGTGCAGGAGGTCGTGAAGCGGAAGTTTCCGAAGCGGCGCACGCTCTCGCAACCGCTGCAGCCCATCGACGACGGGCCCAAACTCGCTGCCTTTTTCCGCGGCGAAGCCAACTGGCCGCTGGCGGCGCAAGACGCCGACGTGCTCGGCGTAAGCCTCGACGAACGAGCGCTGCGCGACGATCCCGGCGCGTGGCCCCGGGCCTTTGAGGAGGCGGCGCAACAGGTGTCTAGCGGAACAATGCTCACGGGCGAGCAGGTCATAGGCATGATTGCATCACGCAGCGGGGCCTTCCGCGGAACGCCCGTAGAGGCGATGGGGGCGCTCCTGCTCGTCTTGGCTACCAAGCCGGCGCTGCAGCTCCGACGCGAAGGCACGCTGATCCGCGATCCGGCCGAGATGGGCCGCGTGGTGCGCACGAAAACGGAACTGCAGCACCTAACGATTCGGTTGGAGCCGCCCACCGACCGCGATGCCATCGAACGGCTGCGCACCGTGCATCGCCAGGTCACCAGGGCCACGACAACGCCCAACGATGCAGCTGAGATCGTGCAGGGGCTGGCTGAGTGGGCACAGCAGCACATCGGCGAGGTGCTGCAGGTGCATCAGTTCGTCGAGCAATCCTTCGATCGCGTCTCGGTTAAGACGCTCGTGCAGCGGCTGCAGGCGGCCAGCGCGGACCCGTCGTCGGTGACGGCCGACCCCTTCTCGGATCCGGACGTGCAGCGCGAAGCGCAGGCGTTCCAGCGCGCGTGGATGTTGACGCTGGGCGAGGCTTCTGCGCTGTGGACACGGTTTGTGGAGGCGCGGCGTGACCTGCGCAGCAAGACCACCTGGGCGCCCATCCTACAGCGGCTTGACGACGCGACGGCTGGCACCGAGGTGCCATCGCCTGCACGGCTGAAAGACCTCGCCGAACGGGCAGAAAATTTCCAACCGAGCGGAACGGTTGAAGAACATGATGCCGACACTCCCAAAACTACGGACACACCGGCGTCTACGTTTGACGACTTCTTTAACGCATTTGAGGCCCCCGACGACGATGAGACGCACGAACGACTGAAAGCACTGACCGAGCGCCTCGACCGCGAAGCACAGGGCCGCATTGTCGTCATTCAAGCGGGCGACTAACGCTGCTTAAAACCTCGCCGGCTGAGCACGCCCGCAAGCGTTTGCAGGGCCCGTTGCAACGGGCGGCTGTTGTTGGTCGCCGAAGGAACGAGTACCCGTTACGCAATTGAGCAAGCGGCTCCTACACGTACGCCTTAATCACCGTTCTCTAAACACTTGTATGGACATGGATCGCAGTACAGACGCACCAACTGGCATGCGGAAGGCGCAGCTCGATGAAGCCGAGCGCCGGCACTTGGAAGGCGTGGTGGGCCGGCTTCGGAAACGGGCAGAGGAGACCGTCGCCCACTGGATCAAGGCCGAGCTCAACCTGGCGAAGGAAGACGGGGACGTGGACGCGGTGGACCCGGACCTGTGGGACTTGCGCGAGCGGGTGCGGGCGGCCATCGAGCGCGAGCGGGCCGGCGGGCGGTCCTGGGCGAAGGCGCGCGACCTGTACATCAAGGGCGTGGGCTACACGCTCGTGAACCGCCTCGCCGCGCTCCGCTGCATGGAGGTGCGCGGCTTCGTGGACCGCAGCCCAACGCGCTTCCGGGAGGACGGCGTGACGCCGGCGGCGGACGTGATGATTGACGAGTACTTTCTGCCGCGGGAGGCCGGGATCTGGACGGCGTTTCTGGTGGCGTGCCGGGAGCGGAGCGAGGAGATCGAGCTGCTCTTTGACCTGACAGGCCCGTACAGCCTGCTCTACGGCGACCTCGCCGCGTGGGATGGCACGCCCGACGAGCTGGCGTGGACGGGCGCGCTGCAGGCAAGCCTCGTGGAACTCTTGCAGGACCTCGGCGCGCTGCTCGATGAGGTGGACGATGCCGTGTGGCGGGCCGATGATGTGCTGGGCTGGGTGTACGAGTATTACAACATGCCGGACCTCGACGCTGTGCGCAAGAAGGCGCGGGGGAAGGGTCTGGATCCGGAGGACGTGCCGGTTGCCAACCAGTTCTATACGCCACACTGGGTCGTGCGGATGCTGACCGACAACAGCCTCGGAAAGCTGTTTTTAGAGCACGAAGGCACGCTGCAAGAGACGATCCAGAACCAGGCCGCACGCTTCACACCTGAGGAGCGGAAGACCCGCGACGCGAGTGCGGCTGCGTCCGTCGAAGAGCTGTGTACGTACCTCGTGGCCACCGAGGAGGAGGGTGAGGCGACCGACTTCGAGCATCCCCGCGAGATCCGCGTGTTCGATCCGGCGTGCGGCAGCGGGCACTTTCTGCTCTACGCCTTCGATGTGCTGGAGCGCATCTGGTGGGCAATGGCGCCGGAGGTAGACCGCGCGGACGTTCCCACCAAGATCCTGCGGCACAACCTGTTTGGCGTGGACCTCGACCTGCGGGCGTGCCAGTTGGCGGCGTTTAATCTGTACCTGAAAGCCCGAGGTCGCGCTGAGGAGCACGAGGCGGACAACTTCGAAATGCCGCCCGTGGGCATTGTTTGTGCCGACGCGCACGTAGCCGACCTTGACCGGTCGCATCAGGTGTTCGATGAGGTGGCGGCTGGGGATGACGCGTTGCGCGATGCACTGGGCAGCATTCTCACGGCGTTCGAACAGGTGGAGGGCTTAGGGAGCCTGCTCGATGTGAAAGGCACGCTGGCCGAACTGGTGGATGAGGTTGATGGGCAACTGGACATCTTTGGGGATGCCGATGCGATTACGCTGCCTGAGTTGCTTGGCCGACTGCATGAGACCGTAGCCGAGCACACCAATGGCGCATCGTTTCGGGCAAAGGACCTGCGGAGCTTCTTGCGGCTACTTGTCATCCTCTCGCAAGATTACGACGTGGCCCTCATGAATCCGCCGTACGGCCGTGGCGGACGAATGCCGGATGCTGTGCAAGACTACGTGGAAGACCACTACGCGTACGGCACGCAGTACTATATCAACTTTTTCGAGCTGAACGAGCGACTGTCGAAATCGCATGGTCGTATCGGGATGCTGGTGCCGAAGTCGTTCATGTACAAAACGTCGTACAGCGCTTTCCGAGAGAATTTCGTGAGTGGCGAGGGCGCATTTGAGTTTCTGGCAGACTTCGGAAAGGGCATTTTGGATAAGGCCGCTGTGTCTACGGCCGGGACCATTGTGAATCTCAGCCAAGCGCAGGATCAAGAGGCTTCAGGCCGCTTCTTCCGGCTGCACGATGTGGAAAAGGAA
>NZ_ATTH01000002.1 GCF_000419585.1 Salisaeta longa DSM 21114 | reverse complement strand
CGGCCTACGTGGGCGTTGGCCTTGTGGCGCTGACGGGCTACGGGGCGCGGGTGCAGCGGCTGCTGCGGACGCTGGAGGTGCTGGCGCAGGCGCGGGGCGTGCTGGCAGACGAGAGAGAAGCCCCCGCGTCGCCCACGCACGATTGAGGCGCGTCGTCCGATCCTCAGCCGGATGACGGCGGGCCGGACGTCGCTTGGCCCACCGCCTATTCCGACGCGGCCGCCGCGTCGCGCAGCGTTTGGAGGCGTTGCCGCACCTCCTGCACGAGCAGCTGGGCGGCATCGTCGGACGCCGGCGCCGTAGCCGCGAGGTCCGCGATAGCGTCGGAGAGCTCGGCAATGAGTGCGGCGTCGGAGGTGGTGGTGGCGACGGTCGTGGGCTCTGTGGGCGGCGCGTGCGCAGCGGCGGAGGTGGCGGCCTCCTGCAGCCGGTCGTGCGCGGCGGCTACGGCCTCTAGGGCCTCGTCGACGGCCGCGCGTTGGGCTACCACGGCCCGCTGGGCCCGGCGCCGCAGCGCCTCGCTTCCCTGAACCGCCGCCGCGGCCTCCAGCGGATCGGCAAAGCCGCAGGTGCGCAGCTGGCGCTGCATCCGGTGGTTGTTGCGCAGCGCGCGCCGCATCAGGTGAATCTGGTGCAGGGCGCCGTCGGGGTGGGGCGCGCCCAGGCTGTTGCACAGCACATCGGTGATGTTGCGGGGCCGCTTCGTTGCCGGCTGGTTGGGTACGTTGGCCATAAAACGCGCAGTCGTGGTCGAGCAGCAAGAGAAGGCGCTGGTGCGCTGCAAGCCGCGCCTCTTGATCGTGCGTTAATGTTAGTGCCTCTATGAGGGACGCGCCATCAGGATCCAATTAACCGAGTATGCGGGTTTGCGGTGGAGGTGCACGTTAATCACCACCGGTCCCTGGGTAGGTGTGATAAAGGTGTACGGAAAACGGATGTCCATGGCCTTGCCGGCGACGCCTTTCCGGAAGCGCCCGCGAAACAGGTTGTTATCGGTGCTGGGGACGAGATCGAAGAAGTTTCTGCCGTTAATGGAGGTGCGGGTGGCATGGGCCGGCAGTACCGGCAGGGCGAGGGCAGCGTCGTTGGCAAACCGGATAATGCCGTCGTCCTGTACGCACAGCAGGCCCACGGGCAGCTCGGCAAGCGCCTCGGCCGACATTCTTTCCAGCCGGTCGAGGGTGTCGGGATCGGTGAGGGGCGGTGTATCTTCGACCACCAATTCTCTGTTGGCAGCTTCCGAGGCTTTCGCAAGAACGTTGATGTCCGTCGATTCTTCCGCTTCGGCGGCGGGTTTTTCGTTTGTTGGCGTGGGAGCTTGTTCGAGCAGCTCGTCGAGTGTTGCCGCGCCGTAGGCCCGCTTGAGGGTGTCGAGGTGCTGCGCGTACTGGCGGTTGCGCTGGCGGAGCTGGCGGATGCGGCGTTCCAGCAAGGCATCGCGGGTGTGCTGCTGCTTGGCCGCTGCAGCGGGGGCGTCATCAGACGAGGCGCGCGCTTCATCAGAGGCGGAGGCATCGTACAGGGCCTCCAGCTGGTCGCGCATGTTGGCAATCATGCGGGCGGCGTGCTCGGGCGGCACGTCAGCGGCGCGCAGGGGGCGCACCACCGCGTCGAAGCGTTCGGTGCGCTGCTTGAGGGTTTGGAGCGTATCGTGCAGGGCCTCCACGTCGGCGGGATCGGTAATGTCAAACACGTTGCGTACGCGGGCAGCGAGGGCGCGGTCGTCCGTGGCGCTCGTTGCGGCGCGGGCTTCGGCCTCGTCGAGGGCCGCGAGCACATCGGCCACGCTGGTAAACCCGGCGCGCGTGAGCTGCTCCTTCTCGTCGTACAGGTGGTTGAGCTGCTCGTTGAGGCTACGCACCCGCTCGATGCCCTCGTCAAATCCATCCACGCCCAGCGCATCCAGCAGGCGCTGCCCGCGCGCATGCATCTCGCGATACGCCTCGGCGACGGGCGTTTCCGCGCCGTCTGTGCTCAGTTGCTCGATGAGGGTCGTGTGGCGCGTGCGCAGCCGTTCGAGGCGGTTGTGCAGCTCGTGCAGCACGGCCTCCACCTCGCGGAGCGGCACCACGTCGTCATCGGTGGGCGGTGTCTTGTCGGTGCGTGGCGCCTCGTCGGGCACGGCCGACGATAGGGGAAGGACCGAGGCGGCCGAATCGGTGGATACGGAAGGGTTCATCATGGGAAGGAGGGCTTCGGAGGGGGGAGACACCGCGCGCACCACAACGTGCGCCAATAGCGCAATGCATCTGTTCAAACAACAAAAAATATGCCGTCCATGCTTTGGGGGCGTGCAGGGGGAGGAGACGGGACGAACATGCGGCGAATAGACTGCACGAGGGGTCCTCAACTGGCGCCGTGACGGATGGGACAAAGCACGGGCGTGCGACGCCCTTTCCCCCAAACGCTGTTATTTTACCCGGCGCGATGGGGCCGGTGGGTTATTTTGCCTACACTGTGTAGGACACATCTACACCGGACCGCTTGCGGTCTGGCGAAAGAGAAGGCGTTTGTTGAGCCACAACAGCAGCGCCGGCGGCAACACGAGCAGGCAGCTCGCGAGGGCCGCGTAGTACATGTTGGCCTCGTTGACGTACGCAAACACGCGAAGCGGCAGGGTTTGCACCTTCCCCGCGCCAATGAGGAGCGTAAGGCCGTACTGAAACCAGGAGATGAGGAACGTCTGGAAGAAGCAGATGAGCAGCATGGGGCGCGCCATGGGCAGCAGCACCCGCCACAGGGCTTGCAGCGACGAACCGCCCAGTGTGTGCACAAGCGCTTCGTAGGCCTGCAGGCGGTCGTTCCAGAACGCGCTGAAAAGCACGATGCTAAAGCCGTACGCAAACATGCTTTGCGCAGCAATGACGCCCACGGTGGTGCCCACCAGGTGCAGCTGCAGGTAGAGGTACATGAGGCACGTGCCCAGGATGACGGGCGACATGACGAACGGCACGTACGCCAAAAAGAGCAGGCCGCGGCGGCGCGGATGGTACGCCACGAACTTGCCCGTGAGGAATCCGGCGAGCGTTGCGATGAACGCGACGGTGCTGGAGATAAGAACCGACTGCACGAAGCTTCCGGCCAGCCCCGAGGCGCCGGTAAGCACGCGCATCCACAGCCGCAGCTGCAGGTTGCCGGGCACGAGGCGCGGAAACGCCCACGACTCGACCACCGACAGCAGGAGCAGGTAGGCAAACGGGAGGAGGCACAGCGCCGCCACAAGCAGGGCTACGACGGGACGCAGGCGCACCGAAAGGGCAGAAGAGCGCTTCATGTGGTCACCTCCGAGGGCCGCGCATAGCGAAACGTATACACGAGCACGCTCAGCACGAAGGCCGTGTACAGCAGCGCCACGATGAAGGCCTCGGGCCGGTCGCCCAGGTTAAACCGCTGAAACTTGCGCAGGGTAAGCACCGAGAGCATCTCGGGCGACTGGCGTCCCAGCAGCAGCGGAATCTCGTACGAGCCCAGCGTGGCAATAAACAGCAGCGCGATGTTGGTGCGCGAGCGCCGCAGGAGCAGCGGCAGGGTAATGCGCCGCAGCGCCTGCCAGCGGCTGGCCCCCAGCGCAAACGCAGTGCCCTTGAGCGCATCGACGCGTTCGCCGTTGTAAATCTGCACAAAGAGGAGCGTGAAGAACGGCACGGTAAGGCCCAGGTGGGCGAGCAAGATGCCGATGCCGTAGCGGTCGTGCACAACGCTCGGAAACGCCGACGCCTGTTCGATGACTCCGAGCGCGAGGGCGATGCGCGCCATGTAGCCCGACTCGGCAAAGAGCTGAAACACCAGGAAGGCGGCCACGGTGGCCGGCAGGGCCAGCGGAAAGTAGATGACGTACGACAGCGCGCCGTATTCGAGCGGGCGGCGCAGGTAAAGCGCGAGGGCCAGGGCCAGCATCACGGTAAGGACGACGACGGTAGCGGCAAGGTACACGCTCCACCCCAGCGACCACCACACCACGGGCGTTCCCAGCACGGCGCGCCAGTGGGCAAGCGTAAAGCCGTCGGCCATGAGGCCGGTCCAGCCCACGCTGTATGCGGCGGCGTAGCCCAGGCTAAAGCCGATGGGGAGCAGGGCGCCCACCAGAAACAAGAGCGCGCCGCCCAGCCCCCACCCGTCGCGCGTCCACGGCCGATGCGCGTTGCTGCTCACGAGCCCAGCACCTCCGTCCGAAAGTCGTCGTACAGGCGAATCATGTATTCGGGCGCCAGCTCGGGCAGGGCGCGCTGCTGAAGGGCGCGGCGCGGCGGGGCGTGCGTGCGTTGCTGGGCCGCCCGGAAGCGCGCGGGCCACGGGGCGGGCAGCGAGTCGATAGCGAGCACGGTGCCATCGCCCCACACGGTGGGCTTTAGCTTTTGCAGCTGCGCCTTGGGCGACAGCAAGAAGTTGATCGTCACCAGCGCGGCGGCCTTGTTGCGGGCCCGCTTCGGGATGCCCCAGTAGTGACTGTTTTGGATGCTGCCGTAGGCGGGCACGTACGCCTGGGCGGTTTCCGGAAAGACGCCCTGCAGCACCTTGTTGTCGACCTCGCCGTCGTTGTTGCTCATGGTGAAGTCGACCGCGCCCTGTGCAAAGAGCTGGTGCTGCTGCGCCACCGACCGCGGAAACGACGTGCCGTTCCTCCACAGGTGCGGCTTGAGGCGGTTCACGTAGGCCCACAGCTTGGGCGCGTATCGCCGATAGGCAGCGGCGCGAAACGGCCCATCGAGGGCGTCCACGCCGCCGGCACTGTCGATGAGCCACATCTTGAGGAGCGTCATGCCCGTGAAGCCGGTGGGAAAGGTGAACTGCCCCGGATGCGCCTTGACCCATCGCAGGAGCGCGGCCCGCGTGCGGGGCGGCGTTTCCACGCGCGTCGTATCGTAGATGAGCGTAAACTGCACGTTGCCCCACGGCGCCTCCATGCCGTTGATGGGCTGCTGGAAGTCTTTGGCAATGAACGGGTTGTCCAGGTTCAGGTACTGCGCGTTGGGCAGCTGCTTTAGGAACGGCCCGTACAGCGCATCAATCTGCCGGAGCTGATAGAAGCTCTCGCCGTTGATCCAGGCCATGTCGTACGCGCTGAAGGCGGCCCCGGCCTCCTGTTCGGTCATGAGCGCCGAGACAATTTCGCCGCCCTGCGCGGAGATGAGGTTGAGCGTGATGCCGTAGCGCTGCTTGAGGTGCGGCGCCACGTAGGTTTGCATGTAGTCGTTGATGAAGGGGTCGCCCATCCACAGCGCCACGTCGACAGTCGCGCCGCGTGCAGAGTCGACGGTGGCGCTCCACGACAGCCCGCGCGGATCGGAAGGCGGCGGGGCCTCCGACGCGCAACCGCCCCCCAGCAGCGCCAGGAGGCCAACGATAAACCAGGAACGCAGCATGGCACATCCCATGAGTGCAACAAAACAACGAGCCGGAGGCTACACGAACCAACCGGGCGTATCGTTGCATGCGTGCGGCGCGAAGGCAAAACGTTACAGCCCGGCCAACGGGCCAATGGGTTGATGGGCAGGTGCTGCATCCTGCATGTTAGATGCAAAGGGCTCGGAAGAAATGCCGCGTCAGCATCCGCATCTTTCCCTGGCACAGATCCGCGCAACGCTCGCGTATTACGGAGATCACCGCGACACGCTCGACGCCGAGATCGAGCGGCGTGCCGAGGACGTGGACACCCTTCAGCAGCGCATGCCGTCTCCTCCTGTCATGGAGCGGCTGCAGCGTACCAAGCGCTGTCATGGCAGAACCTGAGAGGAGGCGCGCGACCTCGTTGGCATCAAGTTGCTCGACGCTTCGCATCGTGTGGAAGACCCGCGTTCGGTGGATCTCTCCGAAGTGAATGGGGCGATGTTTTGATAAAGTGGTCCCGCATGCAGCGTTGAGCGCAACCCGAGCGCCAGCACCTACGCGACCGCTTCGAGTGCTACTGCGCTCGCTGCAAGCTCGGGTTCGCGCGGGTGGGGTGATTGGGAATGGGAGAAAGGGGGGGGTGAACAGATCAACTTCTGCTTGTGCGGGGCGTACACACTATGTTACAATTGTTGACACTCCGCGGCATGCAGCAAAACAGGAAAGCTATGAAAGACACGCTCAAGCGGCTGGAACAGCTCTCGGCCGAGACAGGACTTTCGGAGGACGAGGTGATCGCCAAGGCCGTCCAGTCTGGCATTCACCAGCTCTGGCGTGAGCACACGCTCGCGGCGTATTTAAAAGAAAACCTATCGCGCGAGGAGGCGATCGAGCAGGTCGGGATCGACTGGGTGGAGGTGGCCGAGCGGCAGCGGGACGCCATGAAAGAGGATCTGGCATGGGCGCTGAAATAGGACCTGCCATTGCCGATGCAGGGCCGCTCATTCACCTTCATGAGATCGGGTGCCTCTCGTTCCTGCAGCTATTCAGCGTGTTGCACGTCCCCGATGCGGTGTGGAATGAGACGGTTGGGCAGGGGCGCGTTCCACCCCATCAGATCGAGTCGCTGGATAATGTTTTGCGTCACGCGGAACGCGGACAAGACGTACAGGCATTCATCGATCAGGAATCGCTCGACGATCTTCAGTATGGCGAACAGGCCTGTTTGTGGCTCCTTGCGCAGCAAGAGGATTCGCTCGTCTTGACCGATGATCTGGCCGTGCGAGACGCGGTGAAAGAGCGAGGCGGGACGCCCGTTGGTTCGCTGGGCATCGTCGTCAGAGCGTACCGCGCGGAATGCATCGACCTCGACCGGGCCGAACGCCTACTGCGTCGCCTTCACGAGGACAGCACGCTCTTCGTCACGGAGGCCATTGTCGATCTCGCTGTCGAGCAGTTGAGGCGTCGCTCGTGACGAGCGCCTTCGCCACTACTACGCTCGCCGCAAGCGGGTCTTCGCAGGTGGGGTGATTGGGAGCGGGAGAAGGGGAGAGCAGGAGCCCACGGGTGAAGCGAGGATGGTTACTTGTATTCGATAACGGCGGCCACGGCCGCGATGATATTCTCCAGATCGGCGCTGGCGATACGTCCCATCCGGTGAACGAAACGCGATGTATCGACTCCTCGGATCTGTAGCGCATCGGCCGCTGATACTTTGCTGGGGCCGTTCGGCTCGGTAGGCCGCAGCCGGACGCGCCAGATCGCCCCACGTCTCGGGCTGGGTGATGTGTTATCCGTCGCCATAGTCTACGAGGTTGCCTCCTTGCCATGCTTGTCGGTCTCCAGTGGTCTCCTCATAGTGCTCTTTGACAGCCTCGGCCTGCCGGGCCAGAATCTTGCGCCGCTCCTCCATCGGCAGGTCCATGAACGCGCGACGCTTGACGAGCGGACCCGGTGCGCCCTCTTCGTCGATGGATTCGCCCAGCAGCCGTTCGGCTTCATCTTGAGAGAGCAACTCCTCGGAATATGCCCGGAGGACGCTGCGCCGGAGCCACGTTGGACGCTCGGAGTCCATCGCTTCAGGCTCTGCTTTTCGCCAGCCCATGGTGTTGATGTGCTTGAACCACTGCGTGTAGTGGTGCTGGGAGATGATCTCCAGATCTTTCATGCGGTAGAGCAGTGCCTGCATGCTCATCCCGAAATAACGCTTGAGCAGGAGCAGTTCCTGCACCTGAATGGAGCGGCGCCGCGTGCCGAGCTCGCGGATCGGAAGGCGGCGGGGCCTCCGACGCGCAACCGCCTCCTAGCAGCACCAGGAGGCCAACGATAAACCAGGAACCCAGCATGGCACATCCCATGAGTGCAACAGAACAACGAGCCGGAGGCTACACGAACCAACCGGGCGTACTCGTTGCATGCGTGCGGCGCGAAGGGAAAACGTTACAGCCCGGCCAACGGGTTGACGAGCAGGCGCCGCATTTCGTATGTTGTA
Source organism: Salisaeta longa DSM 21114 (assembly GCF_000419585.1). Taxonomy (NCBI): domain Bacteria; kingdom Pseudomonadati; phylum Rhodothermota; class Rhodothermia; order Rhodothermales; family Salisaetaceae; genus Salisaeta; species Salisaeta longa. The sequence continues at coordinate 143,105 of NZ_ATTH01000002.1, read as the reverse complement.
CGTAAAGAGCCGTGGCCCTGGATGGCGGAACGTCGTCGTCCGGCACCGGCCGGAGCAATTGGCGCAGTACACAAGGGCCCATTACGAATGCAGCGTCCCGTGAAGTATTTGGTATTGCAGAGTTTAGTCGAATGTCGTCGTCCCCTTGGGGGTTGTGCGCGACCGAGGGGCGACGACATGACGTGCCGCGCAGACGCCTTCCAACCCGCACTCATTTGCATTTGGACGGGATTCTTTGCAAAATAGGGTAGGCTTTTAATCGCACCTTTGAGGTATTGAAATAAGTCGCGGGGAGGCAAAGATAGAGTTGAGAATCTCTTTTAATCGCACCTTTGAGGTAATGTCGTCACGTGGCAGCCGGTAGCTTCACGGTGAACGTGGTGCCTTGGCCCTTGGTGCTTTCCACGGCGATGGAGCCGTCCATCAGGTCAATCAGGCGTTTGGTGATGGTGAGGCCGAGGCCCGTGCCCTCGAAGGCGCGCGTGTCGCCGGTCGATTCTTGCTTGAACGCTTCAAAGAGCTGCGGGAGGAAGTCTTCGCCGATGCCCACGCCGGTATCGGCCACCGAGAGGACCCCGCGGCCGTCGGTTTGGGCAAGGGCCACCGTCACGCGGCCGTCGGGCGGGGTAAACTTGAGCGCGTTGCTCACCAGGTTGGACACCACGCGCTGCAGCGCGGCCCGGTCAGCATGAAGCTGCACGGCATGATCGGGGCGCTGGAACGCCAAGCGAACGTCGTTGCGGGCGGCCTGCGCCACAAACGATTCCACCACCTCGCGTACCTCGGCCGTGGCGTCGACGGCTTCGGTGTGCAGGCGCAGCGAACCGGCCTCCAGCTGCGAGAGGTCGAGGACCGAGTTGAGCGTTTCGAGCAGGCGCTTGCCGCTCCGGTTGATAATCGAGGCGAAGCGGTGCGGCGCGTCGCCCAGCTCCATGTCGGCCAGGGCCTCGGCAAAGCCAATGATGGAGGTGAGCGGCGTGCGAATCTCGTGGCTCATGTTGGCGAGAAAGGCCGACTTGAGCTGGTTCATCTCCTCGGCGGTTTCCTTCGCGGCAATGAGTTCCTCCTCGCGCCGCTTGCGCTCGGTGATGTCGAGCACGGTGCCGGTAAGGCGCAGCGGGGTGCCGTCTTGGGCGGTATCGACCGCGCCGCGCTCGTGCACGATGCGCGTCTCGCCATCGGGCCGGCAGATGCGGTACTCCACATCGAGCGTGTCCCCGCTATCGATGGCATGGCGTTGCTGCATTCGCAAGCGGGCGCGGTCGTCGGGATGTACGCGGGCCATGAAGCCCTCGAAGGTAATGGTCGCCTGGGCGTCGTAGCCAAAGATGCGCCGGGTTTCGTCGGACCAATACAGCGTCTCGCGCACGAAGTCGCGCTCCCAGCTGCCCAGGTTGATGAGCTCTTGGGCGCGGGCCAGGCGCTCGCGGCTGTGCAGCAGCTCCCTGCGGGCCGCGCGGGCCTCGGTGATGTCGTCTAACACGAATACGGCGCCGTACAGGTGGCCGTTCGCGTCGCGTAGGGGGGCTCCGTTGATGGAAAGGACGCGCCGCGTGCCGTCGGGCCACGACAACGCCAGTTCCTGGTCGTGCACCGGATGGCCCGTATCCATCACGCGGCGAAAGGGCAGCTCCTCGTCGCCAATGGAGCCCTCATCGACGGCCGTCAGGTTCCAGGCGGTGTCGTTGTAGGTGCGGCCTTGCAAGACCTCGGGCGTCACCCCCAGCACGTCTTCCACCCGCGCGCTGGCAAAGGTAAAGACGCCCTCCGCATCGAGCGTCACAATGGCGGCCGGACTCGCCTCAAAGATGTTCTGCAGGAGCTTTTGCTCCCGTTGCAGCGTCTCGGTGGCCTGTTTGCGCTCGGTGATGTCCAGATGGGTGCCCACCATGCGGCGGGGCGTGCCGTCGTCGTTCCATTCCAGGATCTTGCCCCGATCCAGCACCCAACGCCACGAGCCATCGCGGGCGCGCAGGCGGATCTCCAGGTCGATGCCCGAGATTTCGCCCTGCGCGTGCCGCTCGATGGCCGCGTGAATACGGGGCAGGTCGTCGGGATGGACCAGCGACTCGAAGAAGGCCTCCGTCGGTTTAATATCATCCAGCGTGTAGCCCAGCATGTGCGCCCAATGGTCGTTGTACACCGTATGGCCGGTGTTCATGTTGAGGTCCCACATCCCCAGGTCGGCCCCGTCGAGGGCCAGGGCGAGCCGCTCGCGTTCTTCCTTGAGGGCCTCGCGGCGCTGGTACGCCTCCGTCACGTCGCGAAATACCATCACCACGCCCAGCAGCGTCCCGTCGGCCGTGCGGGTGGGCGCCGCGCTGTCGGCAATGTGATGCGTGGTTCCGTCCCGCGCGGTGAGGACGGTGTGGTTGGCCATGCCTACGGTGTGGCCCTCGCGCAGCACCACATCCACCGGACTCTCGACGGGCGCGCCGGTTTGTGCGTTGTGGAGGGGAAAGACCGCGGCGAGCGGCTGCCCGCGCGCCTCCTCATACGTCCAGCCCGTGAGCTCCTGGGCTACGGCGTTCATTTCGGTGATGCACCCGTCGGGGTCGGTCGCAATGACGGCGTCGCCGATGGAGTTGAGCGTCACCGACAGGTACTCCTCCCGCTCGCGCAGGGCGCGCTCCATCGCACGCTCTTGCGACACGTCGCGCTGCGCCGACACCCAGTGGGCAATGGAGCCGTCGGGGGCGTGCACCGGCGCAACGTTCCAGCGCACCGTAAACGGCGTGCCGTCCTTCCGGTAGTTCACCGTCTCGCCCCGCCAGGACTGCCCCTTTTCCAGGGCGCCGCGTAGCGAGTCCAGCACCGCCGGGTCGGTATCGGGCCCATGCAACACGCGGGGCGTTTGGCCGATGACCTCGTCGGCGGTGTAGCCCGTCATGCGCTCAAAGGCCGGGTTGACGTACTTGATGCGGGGGCCGGGCGGATCAAGCGGCGCGCCTTCGGTGATGACAATCGACTCGTTGACTTGCTCGATGGCCTGCGAGAGGCGCCGCAGGTGTTCCTCGTTGTCTTTGCGTTCGGTGACATCGTTGAAGTACACCGAGAGGCCGCCGTCGTCCATCGGAAACGCCGAGACCTCGAACCACGTCTCCAGCGGCGGAAAGTAGGCGTCAAACTGCACGCTCGTCTGTGTATCGACGGCCCGGTGGTATTCCTCGTAAAAGGGGAGGTCGACGGCCTCCGGAAACTCCTCCCACACGTTTTGGCCGATCAACTCCTCCCGCGAGCGCTGCAGCAGCGTCTCGGCGCGTTCGTTGAGGTACGTGAACCGCCAGTTACGATCCACCGCAAAAAAGGCATCGGTAATGCTCTCCAGCACGTCGAGGCGGTGCTGGTGGGCCGCCCGGTAGTCGAGCGTGTCCATCACCACAGCCGCCAAGTCGCGCAGGGTCTTGCGGTCTGCTGCCGAGACGGCCGCCGGCGGGCGCGGGGTATCATCGAGGACGCAGAGGGCCCCCAAGCGGTAGCCATCGGGCGTGATGAGCGGCGCCCCGGCATAAAAGCGCACCGGCGTTTCGTCGTCCAGGAGCGGCGGCAGGTCAAACCGGTCGTCGGCGGTTAGGTCCGGGACGACAAAAATGTCGTCTTGGCGGATGGTGTGGACGCACACGGAGGCCTCCAGCGGATGCTCGGTGGCGGGAACGCCTACGCGGGCCTTGTACCATTGCCGCTCGGCATCGATGAATGTGATGAGCGCGCCCGCCGCGTCAAACAAGCGCGCCGCGAGGTCAGTCAGCCGGTCGAAGGCATCCTCGGGCGCACTGTCCAGGATGTTGTACCGCGCCAGGGCCCGCAGGCGGCGGGTACTGGAAGGACGGGAAGGGTCGGTCATGGGAGCCGCATCGGTGCGAGGGGAGACCGTTGCATGAGGCGCGGCCGCAGCATTCAGCGAACGCTTGCCGGATTCACGCGAACCGCATGATTTTTATCGACGGAGAATCAAAATAGGTTCACAATCGCATCAAACGCAAGATGAAGGGCGCGTGCTTGCGTGTTTTCTTGCTGTATGTGGATGATAGCCGTATGGCATGGGCCAACAAGTACGTGCTGCTACATTCGGTCGGACATATCGGTTTCGTGGAGGAGGGGGGGCGGCACGTCGTTCAGGAAAGGCGAGCGGCGGCGGTGGCCCTGGCGGGCCTCGGTGTTGTACGAGAGCACGAGGTGCTGCATGGCGCGCGTCATGCCCACGTAAAGCACGCGGCGGCTCTCGCGACGGGCCTGCTCGGTGTCGGCATGCCAGGGCGGAAAGGCGCTTTCGTGCACGCCCATACACAGCACGCGCTCAAACTCCAGCCCTTTGGCGCTGTGGTAGGTGGAAATCGTGACCACGTTTTCGCCCAACGACGTGTCGTCGGGGCCCCACAGGGCCCAGTACGTGAGGAGATCGTCGATGGCGTCGGCTAGCGGCAGGTGCGCGTGCGGGCGGATGAGCGAGGCGATGCGTTGCGTGAGGCCGGGCGGATCCATCGACGAGGCCCGCTCGCCCCGCACGGCGGCCGCGGAGAACAGCGCGTCCTCGATGGCCCGAAAGAACGGCCGTTGCCGCACCGCATGCAGCAGATCGCGCGCCAGGAGCGTGCGCAGGTCGTCGCGTACGGGCGATGCATCGCGGGCCGTCCACAGGTAGCCCACCCGCAGGAGCGCAGCGGCATCGTCGTCGAGGCGGTCGGGCGGCGGGGCCTCGTAGAACAGCGCCGCCAGCACCAGCGGCAGCAGCGGCTCGTGGGCCATCAGGCGTTGTTGGCGGGCGCGCTCGGTTTGCAACGCCGCCAGCACGGCCTGCTGATCCTCGCAGTCGGCCAGGGCCCGGTGGGCGGTGGGGCGCGCCTCGTCGAGCAGCGTGGTGCGGAGGTGCTCCATCGCGTAGGAGGCCAGCGACGGAAAGAGCTCGGCCGCGGCAGGCAGCATGTCGTACGTCACGGTCCACCGGGCGTCCACGGCATCCGCAAACCGGTCGCGCAGGCGGCGCAGCACGCGGAAGTCGAAGCGCTGGCCATTGTGCGCCACGAGCGGGGCCTCATCGGCGAACGCACAAAACGCGGCCCACGCGTCACGTAGCGGCACCGCCGCTTCAAAGTCGGTTGCCGGATCGAGGCCGCACACGGAGCGGAGGGTCGCTGCCTCGTCGGCGGTGAGGTCGTCGGGTAGCGCCACCAGCCGCTCGAACCGGTCGACCACCGCGCCGTCGGTCACGCGGATCGCGCCGATCTCGGCCACGCGGCACCGGGCCGGATCGGCGCTGGTGGTTTCCAGGTCCACCATCACGTAGTCGTCGAACAGCGGCGCCCGTGCATCGCCGGCCGTTGTTTGTTGCAGCAGCTTGAACAGACGCACCGACGGCGTGGCCCCCGCCTCCGGCGTCCCCACCGCGTGAATGCGCTCCGGCTGAAGGCCCAGCAGGCGCAGCCGCTCGTCGGGCACGTCGGGGGCGGGGCGCAAGACGATGATCGTGGGAGCGCTGTTTAGGCCGTTGGGCTGGCCTTCGATCCATTGCACAAAATCGCCGAGGGACGGCGTGAGTACCACATCGTCTGCGGTGAGCGGGCCCTCGGGCGCAGCGGGATCGGCAAACAGCGCGGTGGCCACATCAGGAACGGGCAGCGGCGGGGCGTCGGTGAGGGCGCGCCACACGAGCTGCCGCCACAGCCGGGTGATCTGCGTGGTGGGATGGTGGATGAGCAGGCGGCGGGTGTCGCGGCTGCGTTGCCACGATTGGAGGGCGCGCGCCGCGGGGTGTTGTCCGGGCAGCGTAGCCGGATCGCGCAGCACGTCCACTTCGGGCTTTAGCAGCTGCAACGGATCGCCGAGTTGCTGGAGCGCGCTCTCCACAAAGGCCTCCACGGTTTGACCCGGTTGGGCGGCCTCCTGCATGAGGTTCACGATGAGCGCGTAGGCATGCTCCAGCGCGCCCCGCTCGGCCGTCAGCCCGGCCCGTTCCATCGCCGACGGCTGGTTGAGGAGCGCCTGAAACGTGCCCCACAGGTGCATGCTTTCGGTAGACCGGTGAAACTGTTCGAGGCGCGCCCAGGCATCGGGCGGTAGGAGGCGCTGCAGGAGGTCGGGCAGGCCAGCGGCGTGCACAAACGAGTCGTTGCCGGCAAGCTGCGCCTGGGCCACGCGCAAGAGGGCGCGCAGCTTGCGCAGCAGCGGGCGCTCCAGCAAGGCATCGGTGCTGCTGGCCTCGCACGGGATGCCGGCCTCCAGGAACGTGCGCTCCAGGTCCTTCACGATGCTGTTCCACGGCGCGAGCACGGCCAGGGCCTTCGGCTCGGCCCCTTGGTCGCGCCAGCGCTGCACCACCCGGCGCGCGAGGTCGATCTCCTGCGCTTCGGTGGCACAGGCCAGCACGTGGATGGGCGCCTCGGTGGGGTCTTGGGTGCGGATGGCCCCGCGCGTTTTGAGTCGATCGTCGGGCGAGAGCACCGCTTCGGCGGCGGCGTAAATGGAGCGATTGGAGCGGTAGTTGGTGCTTAGCACGTGCTGCGTGCCGTTGGCGACGCTGCATCCAAAATCGTCGATGTACTGGCGCACGTTCTCGGGGCGCGCGCCGCGGAAGCGGTAGATGGACTGATCCTCATCCGCCACGCAAAACAAGTGGGCGCCGGCGGTGGCGAGGCGCTTGAGCAGGGCGTACTGCACCGGATCGGTGTCCTGGAACTCGTCGACGAGCAGCGCCGGAAAGCGCTCGGCCACGGATTGCGCGACGTCGGGGTAGCGATGCACCACGGTGCGCGCGTTGGTGAGCACGTCGTCGAAGTCCAGCGCGTGGCGTTCGTTGAGCATGGCCTCGTAGGCGGTATGGGCCTGCACGAGCCGCCGCCCGCGCAGCGACTGCTGGTTGAGCTTAAACTGACTCACGTGGGTTTGCACCGCGCGCCACGAGCGGAGGTCGTGGTCGTAGCACCACGACTTGTTGTCCTCGAACCACCGCTGCCAGTACGCATCGAGGACGGCCTGGTCGGCCACCACAAAGTCGTCGGGCACCTCCACGCGGGCGCCGTGGCTGCGCAGCACCGTGTAGCAGAAGTGGTGGATGGTGCCGGCGTGCACGTGCTGGACGTCTTCCGGCTGCATGAGGTCGTCGGCGAGGCGCTCCTTGAGCTGCCGGCCGGCGCGGTTGGTGAACGTGATGAGGGCGAGCTTCGACGGCGCAAAGCGCTCCGGGTCGGTGTGGTGGAGGTACGCCGCGCGGCACACCAAGACGCGCGTTTTGCCCGTGCCCGGTCCGGCAATGACGAGCTGCGGATCGAGCGTGGCCGTGACGGCCGCCCGTTGGGCGTCGTTGAGGGGCGGAAAGGAAGCGGGCAGCGAAGCAGCCATGCAACGAGGACGTTGAAAACGGAAGGCCGGAGTGGGAAGTGCTACGGAACAGAAGCGGGCGGCGTTGCGGCGCGCGCTAGCCGAACCACGTCCGCCGCTCCGGTTTGGTACGGACGGACGTTTTCTTTTTTCCATCCGCCTCCGTTTCCATGACCGCTTCCGCCGACTGCGTTGCTGCCATCGTGGGCAGTGCCTTTACGTTGGAGCTGCTCGCGCCGCTCAATCCCACCCCCGAATCGGTAGACACGCCGCATGGGACCTGGACGCTGCATCGCCTCGCGGCCCTCGACCGGCCCGCGTATGTGTCGTTTCGTCACGGCTTTCCGCATGCGCGCCTGCCGCACCAGATCCCGTACCGCGCCCAAGCCGCCGCCCTGCAGTCTGCAGGCTGCGGCGCGCTCTTGGTAACGAGCTCCGTGGGCGTGCTCGCGCCCGAGCTGCCGCTGTATACGCCGCTGGTGGTGGGCGACCTGCTGACGATGGACAACCGCCTGCCGGACGGCTCGGCGTGTACGATGTTTGCGCGGCCGAGCGATCGCCACGGCCACTTGGTCCTCGACGATGGGCTCTTCTCCTCGGCGCTTACCGACGCGGTGCGCGCGCACCTTCCCCCGGCCACGCCCGATGCGGCGGTGACGTTTGGCTACGTGGGCGGGCCGCGGGGCAAAACGGCCGCCGAAAATCGCATGTGGGCCCGGCTTGGGGCCGACGTCAACTCCATGACCCTCGCGCCGGAGGTCATCCTGGCCAACGAGCTGGAGATTCCGTGCGCGGGCCTTGTAGTGGGGCACAAGTACTCGGTGCCCGGCCGCGCCAACCCGGCGAGCGATGCAGACGTGCAGCAGACGCTCGATGACTCGCGGGCCGCGCTGCGACAGGCCGTTACCGATGTGCTGCAGCAGGTGGACCCCATGCCGTTTGGCAACCATCTCTTTCGCTTCGATTGATGCCGGAGCGGCCCCGGATGCACGCGGGCGTTGGAGGGCTTCCGATGAGATTAGCATTGTATTACGCCCTCGCAATTTACGTGACTTTTTGTTACACTTAAATATGTTGCAAATGCTTCCTGTATTTCATGGAAGATATGCGTGCGGACGGCCGCTGATGCGCCATGGGCGTTCTGCTATCTGCAACCTAAGCGATAGGCTCTACTCCTAACCTCTACAAACTCTTATGCATCGATCGATACCGTATTGCATACTTCTTGGTCTTTTGCTGTGGCTGCCCGCGGCCGTGCACGCGTAGTCGGCGGGCGACCTCGTCATCAGCGAGTTTATGGCCAACCCGAGCGCTGTGAGTGATAGTGACGGCGAATACTTCGAGCTGTACAACCGCACAAACGCTGCCATTGACCTCAACGGCTACACGTTTTCCGATCTGGGGACAAACAGCTTCACGGTAGGCACGCAAGTTACGGTGCCCGCGGGCGGATTTGTGGTGTTGGCGCGAAGCAGCGATCCGCTGGGCGATGGCAGCCTCACGCCCGATTACGTATTCTCCGGCATGTCCATTGCCAACAGCGACGACGAGATTATCGTGACGGCGCCGGGCGACACCGAGGTGTTTAATCTAACGTACAGCGACGGCGATCCCGGCGGGTCGGGCGTGGCGCAGGTCATTGACAACATCAACCAGGACGGTGCAGACGGCCAGGTCACCGGCGCCGACTATGTCGACGCAACGAACGAGCTGTCCAATGGCGACTTTGGCTCGCCGGGCAGCCTGGGCGCCACCACGCTGCCGGTGGAGCTCACCAGCTTTCGGGTGACGGGCGACGAGCGCGTGGCGCGCCTGGCGTGGACGACGGCCTCGGAGACCAACAACGCCGGGTTTCGCGTGCAGCAAGCCACCGCCACGGGAGCGTGGACGACGCTCGGATTTGTAGCGGGCCGCGGTACCGTGCAGACGCCCTCCACCTACACATTTGCCACGCAGCCCCTGGCACCCGGCGTGCACCGCTTCCGCCTGGAGCAGGTGGATACCGACGGCACCACCGCATTTTCCCCGGTGCGCACGCTCCGCATCGAAGCGCGTCAGGTGGTTACCCTGCAGAGCGCAAATCCCCTGCGGCGCTCGTCCACTGCACGCCTGCAGATTGCGGTGGAAGCCCCGCAGCAGGTAACGGCGGCCGTGTACAACGTGCTGGGACAGCGCGTGCGTACGTTGCTCAACCAGCCGGTGGGCCCCGCACAAGCCGTTCGCGTGCAATTTACACCGCAAGACCTGCCGAGCGGTCTCTACTTTGTGCGCGTGACAGGCGAGCAGTTCAGCCATACCGAGCGCATCACCATCCTCCGGTAGGCACCGGTGAGCGCTTGGAGGTGCGATAGAAGGGATGGGGCCGCGCGCTCTCCATCCCTTTTGTTGTGGGCCCCGCATCATGCCGGATTGGCGTGCGTGCAAGCGCTGGATCTGTCATGCACCGTACGCTTTGCCTATGCGCCCCGACGCCCTTTCCGATCTTTTGCCCACGCTGCTGCCGACGCACGCACCGTTTGGCACGCCCGTGCCGCTCCCCGGCGGACTCCTGAATCACGTGTGGCGCGTGCCCACCACCCGCGGCCCGGTCGTTGTGAAGCACGCCCCGCCGCACATCGCCAGTCAGCCCGAGGTGCCGCTCGACCCGTCGCGCCTGACGTTCGAGGCGCGCGCGCTGGCTCTTTTCGCGCCGGAAGCCCCGCTGGCTGCCTTGGCCACGCCGTCGCTGCGTCCGCCCCGGCGGCTCGCGTTTGACGCCGCGCGTCACGTGCTCGTGATGGAAGACGTGCAACCGACCGGCGCCCTCGGCGAGGCGCTTGACGAACCAGCGGCCACGCCTGCACGGTGGGGCGCGGCCCTTGGGCGATTTCTGGGGGCTTTGCACCGCACCACACAAGGAGACGAGGCACTGCGCGAGCGCTTTTGGAATGAGCCGGTGCAGGATACGCGTTACAATGTTCAGTATATCGCAATAACAGACATTTTAACACGTTGTGGTATACCTGCGGCTGCAACGCTCGGCGCATCGGCTCGCGCCCTGGGCCGTCGCCTGCGCACGCCCGGGGGTTGCTTGGTGATGGGCGATGCCTGGCTGCCCTCCTTCTTGGTAACGCGCGGCGGCGCCTTGCGCTGTATCGACTGGGAGTTCTGCACCTTTGGCCATCCGCTGCAAGACGTGGCGCACCTCGAAGCGCACCTGTGGATGCACGCGCACCGCGGGCGGGCCGCCGATGCCGTCAATGCACTGCGCACGGCTTTTCGGGCGGCGTACGTCGAGACGCTGTGCGATGCGCGGGCCGCGCTGTGGACGCCCGCCGACTACGCGGCCGCCGGGGTTCACTTTGGCGCAGAACTCCTCGTGCGCGCTGCCGGGCCGTTCCAGGCCGGCTTTCTGTACGACGGCTGCGATCTCTTGCATCCGGCCGTGCAGTCTGCCGTTGACCGGGCCGTTCGCGCCCTGCGGGCGCCGGTCGACCCGGCCATAGCCTGGCTCAGCGCACGACGGTAAGCTTCTGCGTTTGCACCTGCCCGCCCGCCTGCAGGCGGAGGAAGTACACGCCGCTCGCCAGATCCTGCACGTCGAGCGTGAGCTCGTGGCGGCCCGGCCCCGCGGCCGCCCGCACGGTGCGCACCTGCCGCCCGAGCACATCGTAGAGCCGCAGCCGCACCGTCTCATCCGCAGTGCGCGCCGGTACGGCAAAGCGCACCGTCGCCTGCTGCCGCGCCGGGTTGGGGTAGGTGCCCAACAGCTCTAGCTGACGGACCGCTTCGCGCACCACCGTGATCGCCTCCGAGAAGGACGCGCTGCCGTCGGTGTCGATTTGCTTCAGGCGGTAGGCGAGCGAGTCCGCCGCGTAGGGCAGCTCCGTGTCGGTGAACCGGTAGGTTTGCGCCTCGGCCGTCGTCCCGGCGCCCGCGACAAAGCCCACGCGCTGCCACGTCGTCGCGCCCGTTTGGCGCTGGACGGCAAAGACGGCGTTGCCCGTCTCGGTGGCCGTCTGCCAGCGCAGGCGCACGCCGCCGCCGGTACGCGCGGCCTCCAAACGGACCAGCTCCACCGGCAGCGGCGTCGCATCGCCCGAGAGCGGTAGGTTGGAGAACTGCGCCTGCCCTGCGTTGCCGTTGACCGCGTTGATGACGCCTCCACTGAGGGCCAGCGCTGTCTCATCGGCCAGGTAGCCCGTCACCGTACCCTCTGCGCCGCTGGTGAACGTCACCGTCACAAACAGGTAGCGGGCCGCGGCCGGCAGCCCCGCGCTGAAGCCGTCAAACGTGAGCGGGCTCGGCAGGTCGGTTTGCGGGGTGAGATCCAGACTGGCCAACTTGGTGTCGGCCGCCGCGTCGAACTGGTCATCGTCGGAAACCCAAAGCGAGGCCCCATCCACGCCGGTGGCGCCAGGCGCGTCTGGGGTGACAGCGACTTTCGTCAGGTCGACACCGCTCTGACTCGACGTGAGGCGAAAGAGACCCATCGGCTGATCCGCCTGCCCGGGCGTGGCCGAAAAGGTGCGATCCAACCCGCCGAAGCCACCGCCGGTGACGGCCACCACCCGGGACTGTAACTCGTAGGCGCCGATGTCTACCTGGGCGGTGCCGTCGTCGCGCGTGGCGGCAACGCCGTCCGGGCCGGCTGGATTCGCCGCGTCGATGAACTGAGGATTGGCTTCGAGATTGGTGCTATTGGCAAAGCTGGCGCTATTGCCGGTATCGTCGAGGTAGGTAGTGGAGCCCCCATCCGCATCGACAATGCCCCCGGTTCCGTCATCCACGATGGTGTGGGACAGGGTCGGTGTCGCCTTAGATTCAGCGCTGTACATCGCGTCGCCGCCCGTGGCAGCGCTGTTGCCCCAAAGAATCGTGTTTGTTACGGTAGGGCTCGCCGGAGTACCGCTAGCAAAATTATAGATTGCGCCCCCCTGCTGGCCGGTGGTGTTGTTGACGAACGTCGCATTTGTGATTTTCGGATTCGCTGGTCGCCGCGGACGACCCTGTCCTCTGTTGAAGATCGCGCCTCCATCGAACGCCGCCGCGTTGCCCGCAAACACCGCGTTCGTGATCGAAGGCGATCCCGGACTATTCGCGATTGCCCCACCAAAACCGTCTGACGCGTTGTCCACAAACACCACATTTATCATCGTCGGGGCGGCGGTTTGGTTGGAGACCGCGCCTCCTTCACAGGCAGCCGTGTTGTTTGAAAACACGGTGTTCGTGATTGTGGGACTCGAGGCGCCGTAAAACCCAAAGTTTACGATGGCCCCGCCTGCATCACCAGAAACGTTTCACAAGAACTGCGCGTCCGCGATGCGAGGATTGGCAGCACCACCGGAGACGCCACTGTTGTAGATGGCCCCTCCATCTTCACTTGCTTGATTCCCAACAAACGCAATGTTGCGCAGCGTTGGGCTGCACGCATTTCCAGAACCTGCTCCGCCACAGAGCAGGCCGCCGCCGATGTTTTCGGGGAACGACCCGTCTGCCTGCCCGGCGGTCACGGTGACGCCGTCGATGACGGTGATCAGGGTGATCCCGCCGGAGGACCCGTCCAAAAACACGACATGATGGGCGTTCTCGTCGCCCGCGATGTCCGCAGCGTCCGCAATAATGCCGTCGCCGTTGGGGTCGGTGTCATCGCCGTTTAGGTCGCCGGAGAGGATCGTGCGGTGCTGCTTCGGGGCGCGCTGGTCGCGGCTCGTCTCGGTGCCCGCGAAGCCGCCGTAGAGCTTCACCCCGTCGATCGCGCCGGTAATCGTGAAGCTGTTGCCCTCGCTGTCGGGCGTGTAGACGCCCGCGGCAATCCAGAGCTCGCTGCTGGAGGTGGCGTTGTCGATGGCCGTCTGCAGGTCGGTGTAGGCGTCGGCCCACGAGGAGCCGTCGTTGGCCCCCGTCGCGTCTTTGTCGACGTAGATCTGGGCTGTGGCACCCGGCGTGGATAGCGCCAGCAATGCAAACAAGATAAGACTGCATCGGAGCGTAAAACGCACGATCTTGACTGACTGATTGGAGGGCTAAGCGATAGGACGGTGGACGTGCAACAACACATTAATCGTCCGTTGGCTGGGTGGCATTTGTGGCGGCAGACGAGAGCCGCGCCCGAAGCGCGCTCAGGGGGCGGCGCGTGCGCGTCGTGTCGTGGATGGCATACAGGCGCCCGGCGTGGTCCTGAACGTATGCCCTTCCGCCGCAGGCAAATAGGCCGCGGGTTGTTGTATCGGCGACGACCTGGGCGCGGCCGTCGGACCAACGGAAGACGCCCGTGGCTGCTCGAAAGAACACGGCGCCGCCAGCGGCCACCACCTGGGAGACGTCGCCCACCGGGCGGTATGGCGCCGGGATGCCCGGCCGCAAGGAGCGGTACCGCAAACGTCCGTGCGCATCGGGGCGGTACATTCCCAGCGCATCCTGCGCCCCCACGTAAAGGGTGCCGGACGAATCGCGGGCGACGGCGAAGGGCGTCGTCCGGTTGCCCGTGGGCAGGCTCCGCCAGCGTGCACCGTCGTACTGCTGCAGGCCGTAACTGGTCGCCAAGTAGAGCAGCCCGCGGTCGTCCTGCGCTACGTCCCACACCAGGCCGTTGCCCGCGTACGCCTGTGGCGTGATATGGCGTACGATGGGGCGTCCGCCTCGCAGCTGCGGCGTGGGCGTCGAGGGTGCAGAATCTGGCGGCCCGCCCGCCACGAGCAGCACGGCCGCGGCCCATCCCTGAAACGTGTCTGGCACCGCCACCGTCCCGTGCAGCGTTTGCGCCCCTTTCGTTATGGTGAGGGTGTACGTCGTGCCTGGCTTTACGTCGAGCGTATCGGTCCGATAGTTTGCGCGGCGAAGCACACCGTCTGTTGTGCGCGGCGTCTCGGCGGCCGCGCGGTTGTCGAAGCGCCCCCCGCCCACCTGCACCGTAGCGCCCTGAACAAGCGCCGACCGACCGGCCGGACAGCGGCCATCCTTGGTGGCGTGAGGCACTGGAGGCGCTAGGGACGCTGTTTCTCCCCATGGTGAGGTGCACAGCCCTGGCCGGTTCGCATCCGGCCTCGTCATCACAGCCTTCAGCAGCTGATAATGCGCGAAGACCGGAGGGCACGCCCGAATGGCGGGAAAACGGGGACGACCTGCCGGTCAGGGTGCTGGCCCGCGCTCCACTTCGCTCCAGCACGGAAACCCGTCAAATTGTGCGACGCCCGATCCTTGAACGAAGCTTTGGCGGAGACGATGCGCTACTTATGCGTCAGTGGCGCACAGCCGACGTGACGAAAAGCTCCGCCCCGCAATCGAGCCACTTCCTATCAAGAGACTAACAATCATCTTTCACGTATCCCCCAACCTGCACCATGCCTGCACAACAATCGAACTTTCCCTTTTTCTTTCCGACGCTCCTGGCCCTGGCGCTGCTCGTGGTGTTTACGGCCTGTGACTCCACGCCCGGCGCGATAGATGAGGAGCCCAGTGCCGAGGCCACAACCGACGTCAACGATCCAGATGGCGCGACGGCCAAGGCCCTCGGCCGCAGCCAGGGCAACACGGGCTGCGGCATCGACAACCTCAATTCCTTCATCAACAACGTGGTTTTGCCTGAGCGTAACGCAGGCAGTGTCGAGGGCGTGTTTTCACACGAGATCGATGGCGTCACGTACAACGTCTACGACCTTGCAGACCCTGTTACCGTGGCTGCGATGGATGAAGAAACCAACGGTGCAGGCATCACCTTCCGATTCACGTCCAGCGACCTCGCCGTCGAAAACGACATCGTCATTGGCACAGACGATCCAGACAATGTCCGTTCACGGGCTGGCACCGACTGCGTCTTCGGCCAAGACGGCGACGACTTCCTCCGCGCCGATGGAAAGAACGACTACATTCGGGGCGGCGAGGGCAACGATACCATCAAAGTCACCGGGAAGGGCGGAGAGAACGAAGCGAGCCGTCTCTTCGGGGACAATGGCAACGACGTGATTGCCTCGTTCCAGCGCGGCATTCTCGAGATGCACGGCGGCGACGGCGACGATGAGCTGTACGGGGGAGCATTCGACGACTACCTGTACGGCGGTCCCGGTGACGATGTCCTGAAAAGCGACGCCGTAAACATCCACCCCGTCTCTTACCCCGCGGGCAACGATCGCCTAGTGGGAGGCCCAGGCGCGGACAACCTCGATGGAGGGCCTGGCGATGACCATCTGCATGGCGGGAAGGGCGAAGATATCCTCCGCGGCGGCGACGGCGACGACACGCTGGTTGGGCATCTTGATGCCGACATTCTGTATGGCGACGATGGCAATGACCAGCTGCGGGGCGACGAGCTGGGCGGCAGCCCGCGCTTCGCAGACAAGCTCTTCGGCGGAGATGGCAACGACAAGCTGTGGTACGTTGGGAAAGAAGACTTTGCGGATGCGACGCCGTGGACCTTCGCCGAGCATGTGAGCGGCGGCAGCGGCACCGACTGGGTGCGCCTCGACAACCGCGGCACCGGAGGCAAGCGATTCTACATGGACCGCGCCAGTGTCGAACGCCTGCAGGGCGGCAATGGCGATGACATCGTGCGCGCCAACGCGCTCCGTACTCCCGTTCGCATCAACGGAGGCAAAGGCAACGACGTGCTCGGCGGCTCCTTCATGCCGGGCGACGTCATCGACGGCGGGGAAGGCGACGATCGGATCAGCGGCAACAACGGCGAAGACACGCTGATTGGCGGACCGGGCGACGACCAGATGTCGGGAGACCAGAAGTCGCGCGATTTCGACGACCGCTTCCTGTACCGTGCTGGGGATATCTCCAACGAAAACCGGAAGGAGCGCCTGGGGGCGTTTTCAAAAGGCGATCGCCTGGTCTTCGAGCGGGCCGACTGGACCATTCTAGGAGCAAAGCTTCAGGGCAGGTACGGCATCATGATTCGTGTGGAGAGCACCAAGGGAGACCGTGGATGGATCTTCGCAAAAGAAATACGCCGTCACCTCACCACCGAAGACCTGAGCACGACCGTTGGAATGCAAGCCTTTCTGGAACGGTTTGTCGCTGGGAAGGTGAGCTTTGCACCGGGAGGCCCGGCGCTCCTCTGACCGAGGGAGCCACGAGCCTACCCGTAACAGATGTGCCGTCAGGCAACGTGACCACCGAAGCCGCCCCTGCCCTCGTGGCGGGAGCGGCTTCGTGCGTTGGGAGCCGGGCCTCATTCCATAGGCTCGGAGCGGGCGCACTAGACGTTATGATCTCTGCTGCGCGCACCGGCCGATCCGTCGATTGCATGGCTTGGGGGGTGGGGAGCGCTTCGTTACTTCCGTAGCGGTTGGAGCGGGGCCTGCTGATTCAGAAACGGGCCTGGCAAAGGGTCGCCCGACGACGCCCGCTTTGGGGCGAGCGTAACCGTTCCTGCAATCGCTGTGGGCACCCAAGAGCTGTATCCCCCTGCGATATGCAAGGGACACCGCCCCTCCCGCCGCTCGTGCAGTAGCGGGCCGCTGGCTTTAACCAACGAGACGCACGCGCCCGATCGAGGAGTGCGGTCCCGCCCGGTTGCTACAGCGCCGTGACGGTGCCTTCCAGCAGGGCGCGGCTGCGTCGCGTGTCGATGACCGGCCCCAGCTGGCCCATCAGGTTGAAGATGCCCACCAGCACCTTGTTTAAGAACACGAAGTGCGGCGAGCCGGTCGTTTCGCGAAGCTCCGAGGCCTCCCGAAAGCGGGCCTGCAGTTCTTGGTGGAAGGTGGGCGCGCCGAAGTCGAAGCGGTCGGTGCGGTACGGGCGCACAATCAGCGACCCGAAGCGCGCAAGGAACTCCCGCAATTTACTTGCACCGGCCACCCGTGCAGATGCAACATGCGTCCGTTCGCAAACTGCCGGGCAAGCCGTCCCCGAATGCTACAGCACGTTGCCTCCCCCGCTCATCAGCGCAAGCTACCGGCGATCAGAAATTGCTTTCACAGGGCCAGTGCGTTTCGTATCTTCATTGTATGGAAGTATTTTGTTGTATCGGCACCCTTGCGCTGTTTGTCTCCCAATCGCCTATCCCGTCGCATGGGAGCGGAGCAGCCCGAGGGCATACGTTCTTGCGCCTATCGTTGGCGAGCGTACGGCCTGCAAAACCGTTCCCTGACGCCCAAAATCTACTAATAGTCGTACATATCATGACGCTACGAACACTTATCGTCGATGACGAGCGCCTGGCACGCAGCGAAATGCGACGCCTGCTGGCCGCCCACGAGGATCTCGAAATCGTTGGAGAAGCCACAAATGCCGATGAGGCCGAGGCCGCCGTCAACGACCTGCAGCCCGATCTCCTTTTTCTCGATGTTCAGATGCCTGGTGGCAGCGGCTTCGATCTGCTGGAGCGTCTAGATGCCGTGCCGTTTGTCGTGTTTTCGACCGCGTACGATGCCTACGCCCTTGAGGCGTTTGAAGTGAGTGCGCTAGACTACCTTGTCAAGCCCATTGAACCCGAGCGATTAGCGGAGGCTGTGCAGCGCGTGCGCGAGCAAGCCAAGGCGACTCAACCGCAGGGGGCAGTGGCGGAAGCGGAGCCCGTGCCCACCCTTTCCACCGATGACCAAGTGTTTGTGAAGGATGGCAAACGCTACTACTTTGTGCAACTGGCCGATGTACGCTACTTCGCATCGGAAGGAAATTACACGCGCATCGTCTCCAGCAAGGGCAAGCCGCTTGTACACCGCTCGCTGCGTTATCTCGAAGAACGCCTCGATCCCAACTGCTTTTTCCGCGCAAGCCGTCAGCACATCATTAACCTGCACTGGGTAGAGGACGTTGTCCCCTGGTTTGGCGATAAGATTCTTGCAAAGCTGAAGGACGGGAGCGAGATCGAACTTTCGCGTCGGCGCTCGAAGCAATTCCGTGAGCACTTGAAGCTGTAAACGCCAGCCGCTGCCCGAAACGGAGAGGGCCAGCGCCACTCATCAAAGGATGCAGCCACTGACCAATACTGCGCTTTACAACGGAGTAGCGTCGCTTTATAAAGGCAGTGGTTTTGCAAATGCAGCTTCTAACAACTTTGAACTACCATGCACACACGATTACTTGTAGGTTTCCGGAGCAGACGCTTCCCTATGCAGCGCTTTTGGACCGCTGTATGTATAGCCATCTTGGGGTTGCTCCCGATGATTGCCCATGCACAAGACCGCCATATGCTGTGGGACATCCGTTCGGATGCAGGCACCGAGGGATACCTTGTAGGGTCGGTTCATCTTCTAAAGCCCGAAGCGTACCCACTGGCTCCGGCCTTCGACAGCGTCTTCGCTGCGTCTGATGTGCTGGTCTTCGAAACCCGCCTGGACAGCGCCCGCACACAAGCCCCCGCGCTCATTGCCGAGATGGGCATGTACAGCGACAATCAAACGCTGCAACGCACGCTTTCAAGCGATGCCTACCGTCTGCTCAAAACGACCACCGACAGCCTTAACTTACCTCTTAAACGGTTGCAGCGCATGGAGCCGTGGGTGGTTTCTATGTCGGTGCCCATACTACTTTACCAGCGCGCTGGCTACACGCCCGGTTCTGGCATCGATGCTCACTTTTTCCGTAAGGCCAAGACTGCCGGAAAACCCATCCGCTCCCTAGAGACGCTCCGCGAGCAGTTGCGTATTTTTGATGGGCTCTCGTCGTCACAGCAGGAGGACTTTCTGCGCTACACGTTAGCGCGTTCGGGGCGCACCATACAGCAGATGGACGAGATGACGCGTGCATGGGCACGGGGCGATACCACACGGCTGCGGGCCCTTCTTGAGGGCGAGATGATGCGAGAATTTCCGGCGCTGTACCGGCGCCTTCTGGTAGAACGCAACCAGCGGTGGGTGCCCCAAATTGAGGCACTACTTGCAGGCAGCACACGTCCTATGATTGTGGTGGGGGCCGGCCATATGGTGGGGCGCAAGGGCCTCATTGCGCTGCTAGAAGCCCGAGGCTACACCATACATCAGCGCTAACGTCGTTTTTACGGAATTCACGCCGCACCGTACGCACCTTTCACCACGTGCCTAACTGCCATGGACGCCTCCGACGTGCCTCCGCTACGGATGCCCGCGGGCCTCGCCCCGGATAATGCTGCTACCATTGACTTCCTTAAAACAGCTGCTATTGTGCTTGCGAGTGGCGCAGTTGGATACGCCGCGTACGTTCTGCTCATCGGCGACGACGGAGGGGCGAGCGCTGTACCTGCCGGCACGTTGGATGTGTTAGGCGGAGCGATCGCGCTTGTGGGGACGGCTGTCATCATATTTCTTGCACTGGCCGTTCACGAGGCCGGGCATTTGCTGGGCGGATGGCTGAGTGGCTTTCGGTTTCAACTCCTCGCCGTAGGACCGTTCATGGTCACACGCACGAATACCGGGTACCAGGTTGAACTGCACACGCACTGGTCTCTCTATGGGGGAATGGCGGGCAGCGTGCCCACCGACCTGCAAGATCTAGCCCGCGGCGAAGCACGCATGGTGGCCGGCGGGCCTGCTGCGAGCCTGTTGCTGGGGCTGCTAGCCATTGGCGCGTACATCGCACTGGGCCTGTACGACGCGGTACCGTCGGGCACATTGCCCATCGGGTGGATGGCAGCCGATGGAACGCTTATCTTTGGTACAGTCTCGCTCAGTATAGGCGTTGTTACGCTCGTACCCGTAACGACGAGCGGCTTCTTCACGGACGGGTCGCGCTTGCTGCGCATCTGGCGCAACCATCCGGCGGCCGCCCGCGATGCGGCCGTCTTTGCCCTCACGGCGCTACTGTTTGAAAAGCGGCCGTGCACCTGGGAGCCCGCGCTTGTCGACCAGGCCACGGCCGTAGACGATGAAACGCCCTACGACGTAGAAGGCCGGCGGCTGGCGTACCTGCACGCACTGGATACCGGCGATATGACGCGCGCCCATCGGCTATTGCAAGAAGCCTTAGACCGCCACGCGTTGTACCCGCCGGCCTTGCTCCCGTCACTAGCCCTGGAGGCGGCGTTCTTTGAGGGCGCCGTGCGCCAAGATGCGGGCGCCGCGGCGCGCTGGCGCGCTGTGGGCACCGGCAGGACCCCCTTCGACGACGAGAGCCTCCGCCTGCGAGCCCAAGTCGCTGTCCAGTGGGCGACGGGCGAGCCTACAGCAGATACGATAAGCCGGGCGCGCGAAGCACTCGCCGGAGACCCTGTGCGCGGCCTGGCCGCAGCCGCAACCCAATGGCTGAATGCACTCTGTCGCCCCTCCAGCGCTCGTTGCACGAAGGCGCACCGTTCTGTGTAGTTACTGTGAACACTTTTTCTTACAGGTCACGACACAATGAAACGCTCGGCTGCGCCACTCGCTGCGCCGCGCACCTGCCGGCACCTTCCTTGTCCCATCCGGTACCGGCGCCCCCCTCCTGCTTCCGCTGCCCTTTGCGCCTGTTTCTTGTCTGCGCACTTACGAGCCGGCCAGAAGGCAGCACCGCTTCTTCGCTGTCTATCTTCCGTTCTTGCCGCTCGTCGCGCCCCTTTCCCGCCTATCAAAAGGGACTACAGGTTACGTCCTGCAGTGCATACTCTACTTGGTAGATGCTTTATTTAAGCGCTGCATACTGTACGCTCATACGCGCCCCTTGCCCTTACCTTACAACCCCGCACTCCCATGCAGCTTCGCATTGAAAACGTCTCGAAGACCTATCCAAACGGTACACAGGCCCTCAAGGAGGTCACGCTATCGGTCTCCACGGGTCTTTACGGCCTACTGGGCCCCAACGGTGCTGGTAAGTCGACGCTCATGCGAACGATTGCCACGCTGCAAGAGCCCGACGACGGCACCGTTGAGCTCAACACCGACGACGCGACGATCAACGTACTTACAGAGAAACGTCGCGTGCGCCGTCGCCTGGGCTACCTGCCGCAGGAATTTGGGCTGTACCCAAAGGCCCGTGCCGACCATCTCCTCGATCACTTTGCGGTGATGAAAGGTATTACAGATGCGAGCGAGCGCGCCGCGACTGTAGATACGCTGTTTGACCGCACAAACCTCCAGGATGCACGAACGCAAACGCTCGACAGCTATTCGGGCGGCATGAAACAGCGCTTTGGCATTGCGGTGGCGCTCCTGGGCGACCCCCAGCTCATCATTGTAGACGAGCCCACCGCTGGCCTCGACCCTTCCGAGCGGACACGGTTTCTGAATCTACTGAGCGAGCTCGGCGAGAACCGCATTGTCATCCTCTCGACGCACATCGTGAAGGACGTGCGCGAGCTCTGCTCTAACATGGCCATGATTCGCAAAGGCTCCATCGTATTCGAGGGCAGCCCTGCGAGCGCCATTCGAGCCCTCGAAGGGCGTATCTGGAGCCACACCGTGACAAGGGTGACCCTGCCGATGTACGAAGCGCGCCACGATGTCATCTCGGTGCGGCTCGTGGCCGGGCGACCCGTCATTCGCGTCTATGCCGAGCAGGATCCTGGCGATGGGTTTAAGCCAGCGCGCCCCACACTTGAAGACGTTTACTTCGTACGAATGCAAGACCTGGTGTCCGCCACCGCCCTGAAGGCCTGAAGGAACGTGGGCGCGCATCCAGCGCCAGCGACGGCCGGCCCGGAGCCGCTACCGACCCCGCTGGTGCGCTTTAGTGCGCCGACACGTCCAACCATCCCCAGCCGTTACCCTCTCACTGTTCGTTCTTTCCTGTCATGTTCTGGCGTATTGCATCACACGAAGTCCGGTTCCGGTTCCGGGCGCTCTCTACCCACGTGTACTTTCTGCTCTTCTTTGCCCTCAGCTTCCTGCTCGTCAACGTCGAGGGTGGGGCTTTTGGAGACGGCGGCATCGGGGGCCTTAGCCCTATTGTGGCGGCTAATTCGCCTTATGCCGTCATGTTATACACGACCCTCTTTAGTTTCTTGGGCCTTATTATCACGGCGGCCTTTATGGGGCAAACCATTTATCGTGACTACGCCAGCGGGATTCATCCGCTCATGTTTACCACGCCCGTGCGCAAGCTTGATCTTCTGGGCGGGCGCTTTGTGGGAGCCTTGGCCGTGAACCTCTACATCTTTGCGAGCTTTGCGCTGGGCCTGATGGCGGGCGAGGTGACGCCCTGGCTCGACGCCAGCGAGTTCGGCGCCTTCCGGCTCAGTGCCTACCTGCAGCCGTACCTGCTGTTTGTCATACCCAATCTGCTGTTTACCGGGGCCCTCTTCTTTGCCCTGGCCGCGACGACACGCAAGATGCTGCCCAATTACATCGGAGGGATCCTGCTCCTCGTCGGCCACAGCATCGCAGCGACGCTCATCGCCGGCAACCCGATCGAGAATAGCACGATCGCGGCGCTGCTGGATCCGTTTGGCCTCATCACGGTGGATCAGGTAACACGCTACTGGACGACCACGGAACAGAACACACGGCTCGTGCCGCTCACGGGCTTGCTCTTGGCTAACCGGCTGCTGTGGATTGGCATAAGCGGAACGATCGTTGCCGGGGTCATTGCACGGTTTCGCGTTGCCCACCTCGCGGGCGGTGGATCGGCCGATACCACAACAGCGGATGAGGAAGCAGATCCGCTGACGGCAGGGCGCGTTAGCACGCTCATTTCGCAGCTCGACCTCCCGTCGGTGCAGCTGCTCTATAACAGCCGGGCGCGTCTCCAGCAGCTTGTAGCGCTCACACGGCGCGCTTTCTCTGAGATTGTACGCGACGTGTACTTTTACGCTATTTTGGCGGGCGGTATGGTTTTCCTTATCATCGGGGCAAACGAGATTGGGCAGCAGTACGGCACAACCGTTCAGCCCGTAACACGCATCGTAGCAAACGAGCTGAGCGCCGGCTTCGGCATAATTATGGTAGTGCTCATCGCGTTCTACGCCGGGCGGCTCGTCTGGCGCGAGCGCGACTTAAAGGTGCAACCGCTTACCGACACGTTGCCCGTGCCGAGCAGCCTTGCGCTCGTGTCGAAATTTGCAGCACTGGTTGGGATGGTGGTAGTGCTCCAGGCCGTTATTATGGCTGTAGGCATTGGAACGCAACTGGTGAAGGGCTACACGCAGTTTGAGCTGGGGCTGTACGTGAGCGAGCTGTTCGGCATCGGGTTGCTATCGAACGCGCTCTTCTGTGCGCTGGCGCTTGTCGTGCATACAGTCGTCAATCATAAGTATGTTGGCCACCTCCTCATCATCCTCTACTACCTCAGCCTGGCCTTCCTCCCGCAGTTGGGGCTGGAGCATCCGCTCTACGTCTTCGGCGGCGGGATCAGCATCCCGTACTCCGACCTGAACGGGTACGGCCATTACCTCACGCGCTTTGCGTGGACGGCCCTGCACTGGAGCGCAGTGGCCCTCGTGCTGGCGCTCATCGCCCGCCTGCTGTGGGTACGCGGTAACGAAACCACGCTCCGTGCGCGCTGGGAGCAGGCCAAACGCCGCCTCACGCGCCCGATGGCGCTGCGCCTCGGCGGCGCGAGCACGCTCATGCTCTGCACCGGGGCTGTCATCTTCTACAATGTAAACGTGCTGCACACCTACCGTACCAACGACGAGCAGAAGGCGCTGCGTGCCCGCTACGAGCGGACGTACGGCCTGCTCGAAGATACCCCACAGCCGCGCGTGACAGCGGTAAACGTGGCCATCGACCTCTTTCCGAGCCGGCGCGATGCAACCATCGCCGGCTCGTACACGCTTGTCAACAAGACGCCCCGCGCCATCGACTCGGTGCATGTGCAGTTGCCCCCGCAAGACGACGTGCACGTCGAGCAGCTCACGTTTAGCCAGCCGGCTACAATCGCACTAAACGATAAGGCATTGGGCTTTCGCACGTACGTGCTGGACGCACCGCTGCCACCCAACGATACGCTCCAGCTGTCCCTGCGCCAGGCAATCCGCACCCGTGGATTCGCCGGAGACGTGGATGCGCTCGTGGCCAACGGCACGTTTCTGCGTAACAACGTGCTCCCGCAGATTGGTTATCAACCGAGGCGCGAGCTCTCCACGCCCAGCGAGCGCGAGGACTATGGACTGCCGCCGAAGCCACCTCTGCCGCCCAGGAATGATTCGCTGGCGCAGCGCACAAACGCCTTCAGCCGTTATGCCGATTGGATCGACTTCACTGCGACGGTGAGCACCGCTGCCGATCAGGTTGCGCTGGCACCCGGGCACCGCGACACGACATGGCTTTCTGACGGACGGCGCTACGCGCGCTTTACGACCCGCGCGCCCATGCTCCACTTCTACACAGTGCTCTCTGCGCGGTACGACACCGTCGCTGCCCGGTGGACGCCGCCCGATACGGCCTCCGGGCAGGCACCGGTTGACATCACCGTCTACCACCACCCAACCCACACCTTCAACCTCGACCGCCTCGTAGCCGGGGCGCGCACGGCGCTCGATTACTACACCACCCACTTCGGCCCGTACCAGAACCGCCACCTACGCATTGCCGAGTTTCCGCTGTACCACGGCGCCTTCGCCCAGTCGTTTCTGGGCACCATCCCGTTCTCCGAGTCAATGGGCTTCATCATGCGCTTCGACGAGGAAAGCGACATCGACTTCCCGTTTTACGTGACGGCGCACGAGGTGGCGCACCAGTGGTGGGGCCACCAAGTGGCGCCTGCAAACGTGGCGGGCGCCGCGATGCTCTCCGAGACCCTCTCGCAGTACAGCGCGCTCATGGTGATGAAGAAGCGCTACGGCGCGCACCAGATGCGCCGCTTTCTGAAATACGAACTCGATCGGTACCTGAAAGGGCGCCGGACGGCATCGCGCGGCGAACGGCCGCTTGTGCGCGTAGCTGGCCAGGAATACATCCACTACCAGAAGGGCTCGAACGTGATGTATGCCTTGCAAGACTACATTGGCGAGGACCGCGTGAACACGGCCCTGCGTCGTCTTATCAACAAAACGAAGTTCAACAAGCCGCCTTATCCTACATCCCGGGAGCTGATGCAGGAGCTGGAGGCCGTTACCCCCGACTCGCTCCAGTACATTCTCGATGACTGGTTTCGCACCATTACGCTTTACGAAAACCGCACAACTAAGGCCACCTACACGCCGACCGGCAACGGCCGCTACCGCGTGACGCTCAACGTAATCGCCCGAAAGGTACGGGCCGATAGCCTAGGCGCGGAAACCGAAGTTGCCATGAACGATTGGATCGACGTGGGCGTCTTTCCGCCCGACACGAGCGACGTGCCGCCCGAGCCGCTTTACCTGCGCAAGCACCGTCTTAAGAGCGGCGCGCAGACGATCACTGTGACCGTGGACGACGAGCCTGCCCGCGCGGGCATCGACCCGTACGCCAAGCTCATCGACCGCGCTGTGGGCGATAACGTGACGACCGTCGCGCGGGCGGCGGACGACTGACCGCGCGCAGCATCATTCCCCCCATTCTGATGACACGCAAACAGGCATACTGGGTGTGCCAGCTTGGCGGCTGGGGCCTATGGGCGGCGTTTGGCGTCGTGCTGTACGCCCTGCTGGAAGATGCGGCGCACACGATCGAACTCGGTACTGGGTTTGTTTTAACAGTAGGCTTGGGCGTCGGCCTTACGCACGCGTACCGCGCGTATCTCCGCGCCTACAACTGGACACGCCTCCCCCTACGCGCGCTCATTCCCCGCATGCTCCTGGCTGCAGTACTCCTCAGTGTGATCTGGAACCTGGTTCAAATTGGCATGAGTGAAGCCGGATGGCTACCGGAGGGGGCCGGCGACTTGTCAACGCTGCAGAAGCCCGTCTTGTTGGTGTCGGCCCTCACCGGAGGTGGCCTGCTCTTGCTCGTTTGGTCCACGATCTACTTCGGCCTGCACTTTTTCTGGAACTACCGGCAGGCCGAAATCGACCGGCTAGAGATGGCCGTTCAATCGCGCGAGGCGAAGCTCGACGCGCTCAAGCTGCAGCTCAACCCGCACTTTCTCTTTAACAGCCTCAACAGCGTGCGCGCGCTCGTGGCGGAGGATCCGGAGCAAGCGCAGACGATGATCACACGCCTCGCGCGGCTCTTGCGTACCACGCTGCAAAGCAGCAAGACGGTTACGGTGCCGCTGCGCAAGGAGATCGAGATTGTACGCACGTATCTCGAACTCGAATCGGTGCGCCTAGAGGAGCGGCTGGCGTACCGGATTGATGTTCCCCCCGCCGTGTGCAGCCGTTCTGTTCCGCCCCTGCTCGTACAGACGCTCGTGGAAAACGCCATCAAACACGGCATCGCCCCCCGGCCCAACGGCGGTACGGTGCGGGTGAGCGCTCATTGCGCTGCCGATGCGCTGCACCTGCGGGTTGCTAACACCGGGCAACTCAATGGGTCGGACCGTTCCGGCGGCATTGGGCTGCAAAACGTACGCGAGCGCCTCCGCCTGCTCTTTGGCTCCGAGGCTTCGATCGAGTTAGGAATGGATGGACCGGCTACCGTGGTTGCAACGGCGCGCGTCCCCCGCAATCCCAGCCGCGTGCAAACAGGTACGGATGCCTCTGCCACCAAACCTGCAGACGCAACCCATGCAGCGGCGACGTCTAGCCAACGGTCGTAGACGGATGGCAGCACCGTCTCTGGCAGCCCAGCCGGCTCCCCGCTGGCGGAATCTGCCGTTCAGCACACCATGTCACCGTTCATTAAAGAGGGGTTTCCGAAAGGGGACGGCGTGCTTATCCTCCGTGACTGAAGCCTTCTCCCGCGATCTCACGTGTCCAACGGTACTCTTATGATCGAGGTGCAACAGCTCTCCAAGACGTACACGCTCTCGCGTGAGCAGAAAAAGGAAATGGGCGACCGCTACACGGGCGACACCCTCGACGCCTTGCGCGACGTCTCGTTCACCTGCCAACCGGGCCGCATCTTCTGCCTGCTCGGCCCCAACGGCGCGGGCAAGACAACGGCGCTCCGAATCATTGCCGCCATGCTCAAGCCGACGCGAGGCACCGTCCGCGTCGGCGGCTGCGACGTGATGGAGCACCCGCGCGCCGTCTGCCGCCAGCTCGGCTTCCTGACCGGCAGCACCGGCCTCTACGACCGCCTCACCGCCCACGAGCTCGTCAAGTACCACGCCGACCTGCACGGCGTCTCTTCTACGGATTTCCAGCGGCGACGCGACGCGCTCTTCGACCTGCTCGACATGCACGCCTTTGCCGACCGGCGCATCGGCAAGTTCTCGACGGGCATGCGCCAGAAGGTGAGCATCGCCCGCACGATGATCCACGACCCCGACGTGGTCGTGCTCGACGAGGCCACCGCCGGGCTCGACGTGATCGCTGCCCGCAGCATCATCCGCCTCGTGCGCCAGTGCCGCGACGATGGCAAAACCGTCATCTTCTCCACCCACCGGATGGACGAGGTCAACCTGCTGGCCGACGACCTCGGCCTCTTGCACGAGGGCCGTCTCCTCTACGCCGGCTCGTTCGACGCCTTTTCCGATGAAATGGAAGCGCCCACCCTCGAAGACGAGTTCATTCGCCGCGTGGAAGCGGCCTGATCGTTCCCCGCGTCGCTCCGGCTCGTCCCCCTTCCTCCCTCGACCCGCCGACCTACCATGCGCGCTGCATTTACCGTCTTCAAGAAAGAGCTGATTGACACGCTGCGTGACCGCCGCACCATCATTGCCATGGTGGTAGTGCCGCTCGTGCTGTTTCCGCTACTGTTTGTAGCGTCGACGTGGATCATGCAGTCGCAGAGTGAACAGGCCGCCCAGCGGACGCTGCGCGTGGCGCTCGTCCACGGCGCGCAGGCCGACGGGCTGGCCGAGCGGCTTGCGGCGGCGCCCCAGGTGGACGTCGTCACCAGGCTGGCGCCGGACTCGGCGCGGGCGCGCGTCCGGCGCGAGGTGCTGGATGCGGCCTTCATCGTAGCCCCGTCCTTCCAGGACGCCGTGCAGAACTTGCGCGCGGGCGCCATCGAGTTCGTCTACAAGTCGGGCGACAACACCGACATCCTGCGGCGCCGGCTGCAGCAAGTGCTCGACGGCTACGAGCGGCAGCTGTTAGAGGAGCGGTTTTCGACCCTGCAGCTCTCGCTCGACGCCACCGAGGCCGTGCAGGTGCGCGACGTGGACGTAGCCACCGCGCAGGAGAAGATCGCGCGTAGCATCGGCGGCTTTCTGCCCTACGTCTTTATTCTCTTCTGCTTCCTCGGCAGCATGTACCCGGCCATCGACCTGGGCGCCGGGGAGAAAGAGCGCGGCACGCTGGAGGCGCTGCTCTCCACCCCGGCGAGCCGCCCGCAGATCCTCCTCGGCAAGCTTGGCACCATCGTGCTGACGGGCGTGGCCTCGGCCGTGATCGCCATCGGAAGCGTCGTCATCTCGCCGATGCTCGTCGACGACGTTCCGCAGTCGCTGCTCGACGCGGCGTACGACATTCTCGACCCCGGCGTCATGGCGGCGCTGCTCACGATGCTCGTGCCGCTGACGCTCTTCTTCGGTGCGGCGCAGCTCTCGCTCTCCTTCTACGCCAAGTCGTTCAAGGAAGCGCAGAGCATCATCAACCCGCTGACCATCGTGGTCATCTTCCCGGTCTTCATCGGCCTGCTGCCGGGCATCGAGCTCGACGCGGTGACGGCGCTCGTCCCGGTGTTGAACGTCTCGCTTGCCACCAAAGGCGTGATCGCGGGCGACATCGCCCTGGGCATGCTGGCGCTCGTCTACGGCTCGCTCGCGGTGTGGGCCGCGCTGGGGCTGGGCGTGTGCGCCTATCTCTTCCGGCAGGAAAACATCATCTTCCGGACGTAGTGCACGGTCCATCGTGGTGTGCACGGTCCATCGTGGTGTGCACGACCGACCGATGACGCGTCCTCTCGGACGCCACGGACACCCTCCGCGCACGCCTCCCCGCCGGACTTGCCCCTGGCTCGTACCGCTACGCCCTTCCGATCCATGCGGACGAGGATGCGGCAAATTCACGGCCTGTAAATGTTACGCCCCCATCGTTTACGGTACGTGCCCCGTAAGCGGCACGCTGGGGCATGCCGGGGGGTGTGCGCTTCACTCCCGCCGCAGCAGGCGAGGCGAAATTCGCTGCCTTAGAACCGATGCTGGCGAGGGATCCGACGACGCCCGCTGTGGATCAGCGAGACGCACGCGCCCGATCGAGGAGTGCGGTCCCGCCCGGTTGCTACAGCGCCGTGACGGTGCCTTCCAGCAGGGTGCGGCTGCGTCGCGTGTCGATGACCGGCCCCAGCTGGCCCATCAGGTTGAAGATGCCCACCAGCACCTTGTTTAAGAACACGAAGTGCGGCGAGCCGGTCGTTTCGCGGAGCTCCGAGGCTTCCCGAAAGCGGGCCTGCAGCTCTTGGTGGAAGGTGGGCGCGCCGAAGTCGAAGCGGTCGGTGCGGTACGGGCGCACAATCAACGACCCGAAGCGGTCAAAGAAGTCCCGCAGGCGCGCGCGGGCCGCGGCATCCATGCCTTCGTGCAAAATGTCGAGGCGGTAGAGCAGCGGCTCGATGGCCGCGCTGTCATCCGCAATGCGCGCCCGCCACAGCCGCAGCATATCGTCGCGAAAGTCCTGCGGAAACGTCTTCACGCACCCAAAGTCGATAACGCCCAGGCGGCCGTCGGTGCGAAAGAGGAAGTTGCCCGGGTGCGCATCGGCGTGGATGGTGCGGTGGTCGCTCGCAATCTGTTCGTGGATGAAATCCCACAGGCGCTGTCCAAAGTGGTCGCGGCGCGCTTGGGGCGGGTCGTCGGCCAGAAAGGCGTCGAGGTGCTGCCCCTCCACGTACGTCATGGTAAGCACGGTTTCGGCGGTGTACGCCCGAACCGGCTGCGGCGTGACGACCGCATCGCTCGCATATTGCTCGGCAAAGAAGGCGATGTTTTCGGCCTCGTTCAGATAGTCGGTCTCTTCGTTCAGCCGGGCGCGCACCTCGTCCATGTACTCGTCGAGGTTGGGACTCTTCACGATCCGCTTGATGATGGAGCGGGCCATCGCGAGGTCCGAGGCAATGGTTTCGCGAACGTTGGGGTACTGCACCTTCACCACCACGGGCGTGCCGTCGTCGAGGCGCGCGCGGTGCACCTGCCCGATCGACGCCGCCGCCAGGGCCTCGGCTTCAAACGCGTCAAACAGCTGCGCCGGGTACGCGCCCAATCCGTCGCGGATGCGCTTTTGCACCAGCGCCTTGTTCATCGGCGGCACCTGATACTGCGCCTGCGCCATCACATCCATGAACTCCTCCGGCAGCACCCCCGTGTCCATGCTCATCGACTGCGCCAGCTTCAGGGCCGTGCCGCGCAGCTTGGTAAACTCGCGGAAGAGCTCCTGGGCGTTGCGGGTGTTCAGGTCACGCTTGCGCGTGCCATCGTCTTTGCCCTTGGTGACGCGGTCGGCCAGGTACTTGGCGTAGTTGGCACCCACCTTGAGCCCGGTCTTGGCAAAAATCTTTCCACGGTCGAGCTTAGAGGCGGGAAAGGAATCGTCCGATGCGTCCGACATGCAGGTCCATCATTATCCAGCAGAGCACGTGTTACGACCCAAACCAGCGCCCCACAACGGGCAAGCGCTTGAGGCCCAGCAGATCGGCCCGGGCAAGGTACCAGGCGAGGTCTACGCCGCGTTGCACGCCACCAAACATCACGAGTTCAGCAATGAACGCAACGAGCTTGTCGACGAGCGCGGTGGTGGCTTGCTGCTCGGCGCTCTCGTCGGCCACCCAAAAGCGGAGCACCGCCATCGTCACCTCAACGAGGACCGCCTGCACCGGCCACAGGCCCGTGATGAGGCGGTTGGTGTTGGGCACATCGGCGCTGGTGAGCAGCTCCTTGAGGGCCGCGCGAAGGTCTGCACGCAACGACGAGCGCGTGCGCACGGCCGTCTCGAAGGTGGCCTGCACGAAGGCACGCTGCTCGGCCAATCCATCGAGCAAAATGTAGTGGAACGACGCCAGGCGCTCCTCGAACGAGAAGTCGCCAAACCCTTCCGTGGAGGCGGTGATGAGGCGATACTGCGGCACCAGCAGGTTGTAGAAGGCCGTGAGGGCCTCCTCGGGATGGGTGAAGTGACGATCGAACACGTCGGGCGGCTGCCCGCTGCGCTCGATGATCGCGGCCCGCGTGCACGCCGCCGCCTCGTCTACGTAACACGCGGCCGCCGCCTGGGCAAGCGGCTGTTGCTCGGCAAAATCGTCGGGAGACACGCGCACAGAAGCACTAGGGAACGGACTGGCGAAGCGTCGTACGTACCGGCGGTCTGCGGTTGTTGTTTTGCGCGCGCCGCGGAACCTACGCCCTCACACCGAATTTCTACAGATGTAATAACATGTCATACAAATAAAAAAGCACCATGGCGGCCCTACTCGGTGCCCTTCAGCAAACCCAGACGCTGGCCATGCTGGCCGGACTGGTGGTGTTGCTGCTGTGGGAGCACGCCCATCCGTTGTTTGATTTCTTTCGCGGCGATGCCCGCGCCCGCGGCACACATGCGCTGCGGAACCTGTTGCTGGGCGGACTCAACGCCGTCATCATCTCGGTGGGCTTTGTGGGGCTGTGGGGCGCGGCGGCCCTGTGGGCGCAGCAGCACGACGTGGGGCTGCTGCATGCGTTGCCCGCCGCGGCGGGATGGACGCCCTGGGTGCATGCCCTGGGCGCTGTGTTGCTGCTTGATCTGTGGACGTACCTGTGGCACCGCCTGAACCACGTGGTGCCGGTGCTGTGGCGCTTCCATCGCGTGCATCACCACGACCCCACGATGGACGTAACGACGGCGAGCCGCTTTCACACCGGCGAAATTGTGCTGTCGTCTCTTTTCCGCATCGGCATCATCGTGGCGGTGGGCGTGCACCTGTGGGAGCTGGTGCTGTACGAAACCCTAATGTTTGCGGTCGTCCAGTTTCATCACGCCAACATCGCGCTCCCCCCGGCGCTCGACCGGGCACTGCGCGCCGTCATCGTGACGCCCAACATGCACAAGATCCACCATTCGCGCTGGCAGCCCGAAACGGATTCGAACTACAGCGCGCTGTTCTCGTGGTGGGACCGCCTCGGGCGCACCTTTCGGATGCGCGCCGACGTGTCGGCGATCCGGTTTGGGCTGGACGGATGGGATGCCCCGGCGCATCAGTCGGTTGCAGGCGTGCTGCGCACCCCGTGGCGCGCGCCCGATCCCGCAGGCGACGCCTCGGCCGACGCGGCACCTGCAGATGCTGCGTCGTCGGTTCCACCATCGCCCGATGCGTCTACTTGATTGTTTTACAATAACGGATCACGTCCGGCGCAAACGGCCCGTAGCCCGCGCTGCCAGCCCCTGCAGCGCGCCCGGTCGCCGGCCCGCCAAAGCGCCAGCCCCTCACCCAGCGCGGCCCACGCGTAGGCCAAACGCTCCCACGCTGCAAAGTGCTTGCGCACAAACCACCAGCGGTGGATGAGGGCCCGCTCGGTGTAGCGCGCGCGGTCGAAGCGGGCCGTAGGCGTGCGCCGATGCTCCAACACGGCCCCTGGCACCGCCCGCAGCGGATGCAGCTGCCCCACGCGAAACGAGAAGTCCAGGTCTTCCAGCATTGCATACCCACGCAGGCGCTCGTCGAACCGAAACGCATCAAAAACGGCGCGCCGGTAGGAGCAGGCACACCCCGGCAGCCACTCGACGGGCGTAGGCCCCGGGGGCGCCGGTTCCGGATACGAGGTGTGTCCCGAGGCAAGCACGCGGCCCGGACGCGGGTGGTCGAGCAGAAAGAGGCGGCGGAGCGCCGTGGCGCCCGGCGTGTGGGCGTGGGCCTCGACGACGCGGCCGCCCACGCCGCCCCATGACGGATGCGCACGCAGCGCATCTGCCAGGCCCGGCCGCACCGTCACGTCGTCGTCTACAAAATGCAGACAGCCGACCGATGGCGGGAGGGCGTCGACGCCGGCGTTGCGTTGAGCGGCGGTCGAGGGCGGCTTTGCATAGCGTCGGTAGTGCATCGATGGACCCTCGCAGCAAGCCGCCGTGGCTTTAGCCTGCGCCGCATCGCTCGCATCGATCACCCACAGCGTGCGATGAGCGCCGAGGGCGTGCCGGATGCTGCGAAGCGTGATGCGCAGTTCCGCCGGGCGGTTGCGCGTGCAAATGACGATGGCTTCGTGCATGGCTACTGTGCTGTGCGTGATGAAGGCATTGCGGCTTCGCACCGGCGCGCCTGCCGAAGCACCGCGCCTACGGTAAGCGCCCGCCAGCGCGTCGTTGAGCACCCGGCCGCCTCCAGCGCCTCGGCCACCCAGTGGTTGCAGTTCTGAAATAGGTGGTACGTGAGCGGCGAACGCACAAACTGGCTGGTAGGATACCATCCCGGAGCCGCCCCCACGGCCCGCCCCGTGCTCCGAACGACGACGGAGGCGCGGAGGTAGCGCAGCAACGCAGCAAGACTCGGCTCGGTGATCCGAAGCCGCACCATAGGCTGGCGCGGAAAGCGCGCGGTGAGCGCGGTTGTCACCGGCACCAGATGCACCACGCTGCCGGTCGGCCAGGCGCCCGCACGCACCGTGGCCCACCATCCGGGATCGGGCGCCGGGTAGTAGCGGGCCTCGCCCCACCCCATTTCCACAAACTGCACCGTGGGCCCAAGCACGTCCTGCACCCACGCCACCGAATCGAGCGCGGCGCGCGGCACCGCGAGGCCCGCGTGCCATCCGTGGCGAATCAGTGTAATCGTGACGCGGCTTGTGTCCGCCGGCGCCCGCTCTGTGCGCACAGGCTCCGGCAATCCGCACCCCACAAGCAGCACCGCCAGGGCCCACCACGGGCGTCGCAGCAGCGAGCAGCCGCCCGTACCGACGGTAAAGAAGCGTTCTCTGAAGAGGAGCATGAGCGGTTTCATACGCCGGTGTCCGGTGCGCGCGTCGTGCTACGCATAAAAAGAAACCGTCAGTTGTTGAACCGTTTCCACCCCTTACGTATGGAGTTATTTGAGCGCTTACCGTTCATTGCCGCCTTTGTGGGCCAGCTCTGCCTGTTTGGCGGCATCGTTGGCCTCTTCGAACTATTCGTGCAGGGGCCGCTGGCCGTCCTCAACAGTGCCTTCGCGCACATCCCGCTGCTCGTGCTCGCGCTTCTTTTGGAGCTATACGCCATCCTGTTCTTTCTCAATCGCGGGCAATGATGCCCTGTAGCCGCCGGCCCCGCTACGCCACGGCGGCCGCGTACACCCAGGCGATGAGGACCACCTGTAAGGGCAACCGGAGGTAGAGCGCCCACGCAGGAATTGGCCGAAAGGCCGCGGGATGCAGCGCCATGTGGACGTTGGCGGGGAAGACGGCGATGAGCAGGAGGATGAGGCCCCATCCGGCAAGCGGGCGCCAGGTGGACACCAGCAACCCCGCACCGCCCGCTATCTCAAAAACACCGCTGATGTACACCAGCAGCAGCGGACGCGGCAGATACGGCGGCACGATGCGCACAAACGTCTGCGGCATGATGAAGTGCAACAACCCCGTGCTCACAAAGAGGGCGGCGAGGACATAGCAGGAGAGTGTCGCCATCGGTGGGTTTGATCCATAAACTTGGCAGCCTGTCAGGTTACCAGATACGCAACATACGCGGCGTAGATCACGAGGAGGGGCCCCCCTTCCCAGCGGCGCAGTTGCCCTTCAGTGCGCATAAGCGGAAGCAGCAGCACCGGCAGTCCGACGAGCATCGCGCCGTCTGCCCATTGCAAATCGGCGGTTGACAGCGGCTGCACCAGGGCCGTGATGCCGAGGATGCACAGGATGTTGAACAGGCACGAGCCTACGGCATTGCCAATGGCGATGTCGCCCTCGCCGCGCCAGGCCGCCACCACGGACGTGGCCAGCTCCGGCAAGCTAGTGCCCACGGCCACCACCGTAAGTCCGATGACGGCTTCGCTGACGCCCAGCGCCCCGGCGATGGTAATCGCGCCGCCCACCAGCAGATTGGCGCCGCCCACCAACAGCCCGAGTCCGCCGGCCACGTACAGCGCATCGAGGCCCCACGCGCGCTGCGGCGGCACCCCCTCCTCGTACTCGGCCGCCACCGCCGGATGCTGTTCGCGCCGGGCCGCCCGGATGCTAAAGACGAGGTACGCCACCAGCGCCGCTACGAGCAGTCCGCCTTCGAGGCGGCTGACGGTGCCATCGTAGAGCAGCGCCAGCAGGCCCGCCGATACCAGAACGAGCAGCGGCACTTCCACGCGAATGACTTGCGCATTGACGTTGAGGGCCTGGATGAGCGCGGCCGTTCCGAGGATGAGGCCGATGTTGGCAATGTTTGAGCCCACCACGTTGCCCAGAGCCACCGCGCTGCTGCCGCGCAGGGCTGCGCCCAGGCTGACGACGAGCTCCGGCGCGCTGGTGCCAAACGCCACCACCGTAAGTCCCACCAGAAGAGCCGACATGCCCAGGCGCCGGGCGAGCGACGACGCGCCGCGCACCAGGCCTTCCGCGCCGATGGTGAGCAATGCGAGTCCTGCCATGAGTGCCAGGGCAGCTGATGCCATGGAGGTGCGGGCTTTCGTCTGTGGAGAACCGGCGCGCTCCAAAGAGCAACCTGAGGCGCAGTTCCCCAGGCGGTGTGCGCTTTGGGCAACGCGCCGGGTATCGTTCCCACGTGGCGAGCGGATCGCGCGGGCATCGTAACGAAATCAAAAACATGTTTGAAATATGTGTGGGCGTTCGTATGTTAAGAAACCGCCTGCTATCAATCACAAACGCCATGCGCTCATGCCGCTTCTTGCCTCCTCGCCGGGCCCCCTCCGGCTGCACGGCCTTGCCCATCCGCTCTTTTTGTCCACCGTTCCCGCCGGCTTCCCCAACCCGGCCGACGACTACGTGGAGACGGCTCTCGACCTAAACGAGTACCTCACCGGCGGGCGGCCCTCGGTGTTTTACGTGCGCGTTCGGGGCGACTCGATGACGGGCGCCGGCATCCACGATGGCGACCTGCTGGTGGTTGATCGCGCGCCGCGGCCGCGGGCGGGCGACGTGGTCATTGCTGCGCTGGATGGCGACCTGACCGTGAAGCGCTACGAGGTGCGGCGCGGGCAGCCGTACCTCGTGCCCGAGAGCCCCCATCACGCGCCCATCCGCATCGCGGACGGGCAGGACCTGATGGTGTGGGGCGTGGTGCAGCATGCCATCCACGCGGTGTCTTGACGGCCGGATCGCGGCGCGCGGCTTACGACGCGGCATTCACCAACACGTATTCGTTTGTCTCACGTACCCGGTGCCTCGCATGTCTGCTGCAGACGTGATTGCGCTCATCGACTGCGAAAACTTTTACGCCTCGTGCGAGCGGGTCTTCGATCCGTCCTTGCGCGGGCGCCCGGTGGCGGTGCTTTCAAACAATGACGGCTGCATCGTGGCCCGTTCATCGGAAGTGAAGGCGGCGGGCATCCCGATGGGCGCTCCGTTGTTTCAGTGGCGCGCCGCCCTCGATCGCATCGACGCAGCGGTGCTGTCGAGCAACTATCCGCTGTATGCCGACATGTCGCAGCGGGTGATGCGGGTGCTGGAGCGGGCGGTGATGGACCTGGAGGTGTACTCGATCGACGAAGCCTTTGCGACGCTGCCCGCGCTACCGGTCGATCGGCTGCGGCGCGTGGCCCGCCGGATGCGGCAGACCGTGCGGCGGCACGTGGGGGTTCCGGTACGCGTGGGCATCGGCCCGACGAAGACCCTCGCGAAGGTAGCCAATGCGAAAGCAAAAGCGACCGACGGCGTCTTTGTGTGTCCGCCCGAGCCGGCCCTAACGGAGGTGCTGCGCGCCACGCCCGCCGGCGACGTGTGGGGCATTGGCCGCGCGCATGCCAAGCGCCTGTCGGCCCGCGGCGTGACGGACGCGGCGGCGTTTCGGGCGCTTCCCGACGCGTGGATCCGGCAGCACATGGCCGTGACTGGGCTGCGCACCGCGCGGGAGCTGCGGGGCGAGCGCTGCCACGCCGTTGACCCGCCCGCGCCCCAGCGCAAGACGCTGATACGCAGCCGCTCGTTTGGACAGCGCGTGTACAGGCAAGATGTCCTGGCCGAGGCGCTGGCCCACCACACCCAGCGCGCCGCCGAGAAGCTGCGCCACGAAGGGCTGGACGCCGGCGGAATGCAAATTTTTGTGACCACCAAGCGGTTTGGGCCGCCGCCGCACTACAGCAACCGCGCCGCGCAGGCCCTGCCGCAGCCCACCAGCTACACGCCGGTACTTGTATCCACCGCCCGCCGCCTGCTGGCCACCGTCTACCGGTCTACCATTGCCGGCGAACGGGTGGGCTACAAGAAGTGCGGCGTGCTGCTCTATGCCCTCCGCCCGAAGCGCGCGCGGCAGTTGGGGCTGTTTGCCGCCGATGCAACCGGCACCGCCCCCGCAGCGCCTGCACTACGCAGCCAAGACGCCTTGATGCGCGCCGTGGACGCCCTGAACGCGCGCATGGGGCGGGGCACCGTCTACATCGCCCGGACGGGCCGCGGGCACGTCCGCGAACCCGACGCTTGCGCCTGGGCCATGGCGCAGCACCAACGCTCGCCGTGCTACACCACGCGGTGGACGGATGTGCCCCGGGCCATGGCCCGATACGTGCGCGGGCCTGCGGGTTGAGCTGATTGAACCCGCAAACCATGAAGAGCAAGCAAACAAGTATTGCATTCGATTTCTTTCTGCCGTATGTCTTAAATCTGAACAGCTTACCTTAGAGCTGAAATGCATCCGCACAGCAGCGACCATGCGATGTCCAGAAAAAGCGACATCTGCCCTTCGCGCTACGCCGGCGGCTGCAAGGACCAATACACGTGGTCCTGAGATCGTTGGCATAGCCTTATCTTCGCCGCCGCGCGGGTGCCGATCGTGCGCTCCGTTTCACTACACGCATGCTCCGTTATGAAACGCTTACCCTCGGTTGTCTCCGCACTCCTGTTATTCATAGCCCCCGCGCTCTGCCATGCGCAAGGAACCGCTCCGACCTATACGGTGCAGATACGCGCTGCGGATGGAGCGGCCCTCACAACCGTTGAGGTGCTAGACTGGAGCGCCCTGGACAGTCCGCCGAAGAAACCCTCGCAGCTCACCGTGCCGTTTGAGACCACCACGCTGGCCAAGCGCTTCAAGGCCGTGGTGCGCGCGCCAAAAGAAGCCGATGGGCGAATCCGAGTGCGCGTGATGAAAGACGGGGTTCAGCAATTTATGGCCATTGGCAAGCGTGTCGCTGTGCTGTACGACGAGCTGCGCGAGGCACCCTACATAAAAGCGTGGGATACGCGCACGCCCCAAGACGCCCGGCGTTAGTCCACCGCATACATCATGACATGCGTACGGGCTGCGCGGCCGTGCGCGGCATACGACACGACGTCGTGAGGCGCGCGTTAGGGCATGGTTCACCGGATGTCCACCGCGCGGCGGTTGCATGCGTCGCGGCCATCGGATAGATTTGATGCGCCCCTGTGCGCCTGTCCGTTCCCGTTTGCCTACTCCCCGCCGATGCCCACCAAAGGACAAGTCGAAGCGGCCGTTACCGAGGCCATCACCAAGTTCGAGCGCGACTACCTGGGCCGCGGCCCCAAGGAGGCGCGCACCTTCATCATTGAGGACCTCGTGGTGGTGCGGCTGCAGGGCATCTTGAGTCCGGCCGAACAGCAGCTGAGCCACGAAAACGGCGGCGTCGACCTCATCAAGCAGATGCGCTCGCGCCTCATCGAAAGCTCTAGCGACGCCCTGCGCGCCCTCGTCACCGAGGCCACCGGCACCGAGGTGGTGAGCCTGCACACCGACATCAGCGCACGGACCGGCGAGCGCGTGTTTGTGTTCAGTATGGCAGACGACCTTGCGGCCGCCTTTCGCTCGTAGCTCCGCGCCCGGTGACGCGTGAAAATGCCGTGAGCCTGCCGCTGCGGCTTGCATCCACCGCCCGGCGCTTGTACCATGGCTCCCGATGTGTGGGCGGAAGGCCCCCGGCAAGCCGCGCGCGCATCGCTCCACATATATCTGGCCCAAGCCGCGCACAGGCTCCGCTTCGCGAAGCAGGTGCAACGATTGATAGCCGACATCCGACCTCCGTGTGCAGGGGTTGCGTGTCGGCTTTTTTCGTATGCCTCCTTCACTTAAGCTTCCTTCTTCGATATGCCTACAGCTGCTGATCCATCCACGGCCCCCGCGCCCACCCTCGATACGCCCACTCCCATCGCGGTCGCATATGGCGACGGCATCGGGCCGGAGATTACCGAGGCGGTGCTGCGCATCCTCGACGCGGCCGATGCACCCCTGCAGTACGACGTCGTTCACATCGGCAAGGCGGCGTACGAACGCGGCATCACCTCCGGCATTCCCGAGGACGCGTGGACGACGATCCGCAACAACAAAGTTCTGCTGAAAGGCCCCATCACCACGCCGCAGGGCGGCGGCTACAAGAGCCTGAACGTGACGCTGCGCAAAGCCCTCAGCCTGTTTGCCAACGTGCGCCAGGCGAAGGCCTACGCGCCGTTTGTCGACTCGAACCACCCGGACATGAACGTGGTGGTGATCCGCGAGAACGAGGAGGACCTCTACGCGGGCATCGAGCATCAGCAGACGCGGGAGGTGGCGCAGATCCTGAAGCTCATCACGCGCCCCGGCTCCGAGCGCATCATCCGCTATGCGTTCGAGTATGCGCGGGCCTACGGCCGTGAGAAGGTGACGTGCATGACGAAAGACAACATCATGAAGCACACCGATGGCCTCTTCCACGAGGTCTTTGATGAAGTGGCCGCCGAGTACCCCGACATCGAGAGCGATCAGCTCATCATCGACATCGGGGCGGCGCGGGTGGCGGCGCAGCCCGAGCAGTTCGACGTGATCGTGACGCTCAACCTCTACGGCGACATCCTCTCCGACATTACGGCCCAGATTGCAGGCTCGGTGGGACTCGCCGGCTCGGCCAACATCGGGACGGATGTGGCCATGTTTGAGGCGGTGCACGGCTCGGCGCCCGATATTGCCGGGCGCGGCATTGCCAACCCGTCGGGGCTGCTCGTGGGGGCGACGCAGATGCTGGTGCACCTGGGCGCGGCCGACGTGGCGCAGACCATCAAAAACGCGTGGCTGAAGACGCTCGAAGATGGAATCCACACGGCCGACATCTACCAGGCGGAAACGAGCCACCGCGAGGTGGGCACCGAGGCGTTTACCGACGCCGTCATCGCGCGGCTGGGGGCCGAACCCGATACGCTGAAGCCGGTGCGCTACCGCTCGGGCGGAATCCACGTGGAGCCCGCGCCCACGCCGGCGCAAGAGAAAGTCCTGCGCGGCGTTGATGTGTTCATCGACTGGGACGACGACGGGCGCGATCCGGACGTGATTGGCCACGGGCTGGAGGAGGCCGCCGCGACGGTGAACTGGGGCCTCAAGATGATCACCAATCGCGGCGTGAAGGTGTACCCCGACGGCCTCCCGGAGACGTTCTGGACGGATCACTGGCG
This sequence comes from Salisaeta longa DSM 21114, assembly GCF_000419585.1. NCBI lineage: Bacteria > Pseudomonadati > Rhodothermota > Rhodothermia > Rhodothermales > Salisaetaceae > Salisaeta > Salisaeta longa. The sequence goes on along the minus strand of NZ_ATTH01000002.1, from coordinate 102,533 downwards.
CTGCCGCTTTCTCCCGGCCGATGCCGAGGCTATTGACTTTGCCCGCATCCTCGACCTTCTTGGGGCTTTGCACAACGCCGGCTGGGACGTCATTAAGACGGAGCACCTGTACACGTTCGACGGACGCCGCGCCTACTCGCTGGGGCAGGGCGAGTGACCGTTGTACCGTGCCGGCGGGGGCGGGCCTCGGCACAGGGTTTGCCCCTGCCCCACGCCTTGCGCACATTCGATTGTTTTCGCACCAATTGCTCTTCTGTATGCCACGTCTGTTGACACGAATGGTCTGGGCGCTGTTTGCCCTGAGCACGCTCGCCATTCTGGGGTATGCCTTCTACGGCGCGCCGTGGACGTCGCCCTTCGTTCGCTTCGATGGCCTCACCGTCTTTATGGGGGGCGTCGTGACCTTCGTGAGCGGCATTGTGCATAGCTTTGCGCTGCGCTACATGCAAGGACAGCAGCGCATCAATGCGTTCTTCGGACGGCTCTTTGCGCTCACTGCCCTCGCGCTGCTCGTGGCGGCGGCCAACCACGCGGTGCTGCTGTGGGCGGCGTGGACGGGCATGGGCTGGGTGCTAGCGGATCTCATCGGCCACCTGAAGGACTGGCCACAGGCCCAGGCCGCGGCACGCTACACCCGGCGCGCGCTCCTCCTCGGCAGCGCGCTCTTGGCCGCAGCCCTTGCGCTGCTTGCGCTGGGCACCGGGCACGTCGTCGTTTCCGCGGCCTTGGCGGCCGCATCGGATCTCCCCACCGCCTGGCCCCTCGCCATCGGCGGATTGGTCGCGGGCGCTGCGGTGATCCAGTCGGCCCTGGTGCCGGCGCAACGGTGGTTGCTGTCCTCCATGACGGCCCCCACCCCGGTCTCCGCCCTGATGCACGCGGGCATCGTCAATGCAGGCGGTGTGCTGCTCGCGCGCTTCGCTCCGCTGCTCGCGCCCCACGCGTCGCTCCTCACCGTCCTGGTGGTGCTGGGCGGCCTCAGCGCGCTCCTTGGGCAAGCCTGGATGCTCGTCCAAACCGACGTCAAGCGCCAGCTCGCCTGCTCCACCACCGCGCAGATGGGCTTCATGGTGCTGCAGGTGGGCCTGGGCTTTGTGCCCGCTGCGCTGGCCCACCTCATGCTGCACGGCTTCTACAAGGCGTACCTGTTTCTTTCGGTTGGGGAAGCGGTGCAGGGCGGCGCCGCGGCGCCCGCGACCCGCCCAACGCCTCTCGGATGGATCGTTACCGGACTCAGCGCTGTGGGCGGCGCGGTGCTGTTTGCGGCCCTAACGGGCAAGTCGCTGCTTGCGCCCACCACCGGCGCGGTGCTCGCGTGCTTTGTGGCGCTCACGGTATTGCAAGCGGTGCGCACCCTCGCCCAAACGCAGGCGCTCTCGCGGGCCGCGCGGCTGGTGGGGCTGCCCCTGGGCATGGCCGGCGGCGTGGCGCTCTACGCCGCCATCTACAACGGCGTCAGCGCGCTCATCGGCCACGGCCCGCTGCACGCCCAACCGCTGAACGCCGCGCACGGCGTGCTGCTCGCGCTGTTCATTGGCGCCTACGTCGTGCAGCAGAGCGGCCGGCACCGCAACAGCCTCCGCCTCTACGCCCTGCTGCGCAGCACCTCACGCCCCCACCCCGCCACGCTCCTCACCCATCGCCCCGACTATCATGCCCATTGAACGCACCGTTCTGCGCGCGCGCATCGAGAATGCCGCCGCGGCGATCGGTCCGCTCTGGCCGCTGCCCCTCTTCAACTCGTCGAATCCCTTGTCGGGGTTGGAGGATCAGCCCTTTGCGGAGGCGGTCCGTACCGGCCAGCGCCTCTTCGGCGGCCGCGCCTATCCCGCCGCCGACTGCTTCCGCACGGCCTGGGCCGAAGGCGCCATCGAGCCCGACATCCTCACGCAACGCCTGTCCGACGCCGGCTTCGCGGCCACGCCCGAGGCCCTGCTCGATCAGATGGACCGCGCCCCTGCTCCGGCGCCCCCGCCCGACGAGACGCTGAACCAGCTGCTGACGGAGTGGCTTGCGGCCTTTGCCGATCGGGGCCAGGCCACGTGGCCCATGCCGGAGCGCGGCGATGGCTTTTACGCCGCCTGGCGCGCCCTCGCCCCGCACGAGCGCGCCCTGCCCACGGTGCGCGATGCGATGGATCTGCCGGAGACGTCGTGGGATGCCCTCCGCGCCGTGCTGGCGGATCATCCCGAGCCCACCTGGGAGCGCCTGTTCACCCATCACCTGGCCGCCCTGCCGGGCTGGACGGGCCACATCCGCTGGCGGATGCAGGCCGAGGCGCACGACTGGCAGTCTGAGGCCCCGCTCACCCTGATCGACTACCTCGCGGTGCGCCTGACCGCCGCGACGCTTCTGGATCGTCCCATCACTCCGCCCGATGACGCCGCGGCACCCGACGCGTCGGAGCACGCGGCCCTCGCGCAGTGCTGGCTCGCCGCCTGGGAGGAGAGCGCGCGCCGGCGGCTCCTGGATCGCCTCGACCCATCGGCCACCAACGCGCCCGCCGAACGCCCCGACGCGCAGCTCGTCTTCTGCATCGACGTCCGCTCGGAAATCATCCGGCGCCACATTGAGCACACCGGCGCGTACGAGACGCACGGCTACGCTGGCTTCTTTGGCCTGCCCATCGCGCTGCAGACGCACGACGAAGCGCATCCGCACAAGGCGTGCCCGCCCATCGTCGATCCGCGCCACCGCATCGCCGAAGATCCGCGCCCCGAGGCCCACGCGGCCGCCGACCGCTACGCCCGTGCGGACGCCTGGCGCGCCACGGGCACGTCGCTCCTGAAGACCCTCAAGCACGACGTCGCCGCGGCCTTCGGGTTTGTGGAGGGCAGCGGCGGCTTCTTCGGCGGGGCGCTGGCCGGCCGTACGCTCGCTCCACTGGGCCTGGCCGCCTGGCGCGACCGCCTGCGCCGGTGGGTACCCGCGGCCTCCGACGTCGCGGCGCCCGCGGTAGCCCGCGACCCCGACCGCGACAATGGCCTTCCGTACGGCCTTACACACGATGCGCAGGTGCTGTACGCCGAGGCCGCCTTCCGCCTGATGGGCTGGACGGATCGCTTTGCGCCCGTCGTCGTGTTTACCGGCCACGGCGCCCAAACACCGAACAACCCATACAAAGCCAGCCTCGACTGTGGCGCGTGCGCCGGTGCCCCCGGCGGTCCCAACGCCCGCGTGCTCGCCGCCCTCTGCAACACCCCTGCCGTGCGCGACGCCCTCCGCGAACGCGGAATTGCAATTCCTGAGGATACCGTGTTTCTTGCAGCCGAGCACAACACCACCACCGACGCCGTCACGCTGTACGACGACGCCACCGACCGCGTCGCGCCCGAGGCCCTCAACCGGCTGCGCGACGACCTGTCTGCTGCGCAGTCGAAGGCCGCGGCCGAGCGCGCCGCCACGCTGCCCGGCGGCGGTCCTGCAACCGGACGCGACGATGCGCGCCGCCGCGCCCACGACTGGGCCGAGACGCGCCCCGAGTGGGGGCTCGCCGGCAACTACGCCTTCATCATTGGGCCCCGCGCCCTCAGCCAAGATACATCCCTCGACGGGCGCGTCTTCCTGCACTCCTACAACTGGCAGACCGACCCCGACGGCACCGCCCTCGAAACCATCATGACCGGCCCCCTGGTGGTCGGCGAGTGGATCAACATGCAGTACTACTTTTCCACCATCGACAACGCCGCTTACGGCAGCGGATCGAAGATCACCCAGAACGTCACGGGCCGCTTTGGGCTCATCCAGGGCAATGGCGGCGACCTCATGAGCGGCCTGCCGTTGCAATCCCTCTATGCCTCCGATACCATGGCACACCACGCCCCGCTGCGCCTGTGGGCGCTCGTGCATGCGCCGCGTGATCGCGTGGAGGCGATCCTGAACCAGCAGTACGAGTTGAAACGATTGCTTGACCACCGCTGGATGTCGTTGGCGGTGGTAGATCCGTCCGATGCCACGGTGCACGAATACCAGCCGGGCGGCACCTGGCACCCGAGGGCCGCGCCCGCTCCGGCACCTTCCGCATAACCCGCAACCGCCTCAACGCTCCTTCCTGCCCATGCCCCCCGAGCATACGCTCCATCCGCTTAAGAAAATCGAAATCATCGTGCACGGCGAGAAAGAGATGTACGTGCGCAACCTGTTCGACGACGCCGGCGTGAGCGGCTACACCATCCACCGCGACATCGTAGGCCGCGGCGCGCACGGCTTCCACGAAGGACAGCTGCTCTTCAACGACCGCTCCTCGCTGGTCATGTTCTTCGCCGTCGGCCGCGAGGGCACCATCCGCCGCATTGTAAGCGGCCTTACGCCCCTGTTCGAGAAGAGCTCGGGCGTGATGTTCGTCTCCGATACGTCGGTGGTGCGCCTCGACAAGTTTACCGACGGCGACTGAGCGCTGCACGCGGCCGCCTACCACGCAATTTCTCTCCTACGGGCCCCTCCTGCCCATGCCTGCTCCATCGCTTCACGGCGTGCTCGAAACCAGCCTATATGCCGATGCGGTCGACGCGACGGCCGCGTTCTACGAGACGGTGCTGCAGCTCCCCGTGGCGCTCGACGAACGCCCGCGGCTCGTGTCGTTTCGGTGCGGCACGGGCATCGTGCACGTGTTTGACCACGCGGCCGCCGCAGCCGATGGCGCCGTGCCGCCGCACGGAACGACCGGCGCGGGCCACGTGGCCTTTGCCGTTCCAACCCACGCGCTCGACGCGTGGCGCGCCCGCCTGAACCAGCAGGACGTACCCATCGAGCAAGAAAAGACATGGCCCCACGGCGGCCACTCGCTATACCTGCGCGACCCGGCCGGCAACAGCGTCGAGCTGGCCACGCCCACCCTGTGGGGCGCCATGAACCGCGACGCGAGCCTGCAGCAGATTCGTCCGGATGTACCCGTCGACACCCGCGACCAGCAGCCCATGGAGCGGTTTCAGAGCCGCACGCTGCGGCCCCTCTGCAAGCTCCAAAACCCCCTCCTTCTGACGACCGTAAGCCGCTACCTGCAGAAGTACAACACCGGCTTTTCGCAGATGGACCGCGCCGATCAGGAGGCCAAGGTGCGCAACCTGCTCAAGGAAGACCGCCGCCTCAAGCGCTCGCTTGTGGGCCTCGTGGCCGGCCACTTTACCGAAGACGAGTACGCCTTCTACCTGGCGCATCAGCGCGAGGTGCGGCGCCGGCTGGTGGCCCTCTTCACCCAGCGCGTGGTTGATCAGCTCGATGCCCTCTCCGCTACGTGAGGGCACAGCGCCCTTACATGCAACGAGGACGCCGCCGTGCGTGGCTGCGTCCTCGCGTTCTGCTACGTGCCAATATAGAACCTGCGCGGCGTGATTGCGCGGCGCGACTACTCGGCGTACTGCCAGAGCGAGCGGCCCTCTTCGGTCTCTTCCTCGACGGCCGCTTCTTGCACCGGCTCTTCGTCCGACGCCCACGACGGCTGTTCGTCGACGTTGCCTTCCAGCGCATTGGCCTGAAAGAGCCGGATGTTGGCTGACATGAGCCCGTGCTCTTCCTCAATTTCTGCCACCTGCGCCTGCAGCGGCTGCTTGAGCACCGCGGGCATTTCTTCGAGGCGCTTCGGCGTGCCAAACTGGTCGCTCACGTAGATGATGCCCGCGTCGAAGTCCAGGTCGCCGGCGCACAGATCAAGCGCCTCACGGATGGTGAGCGACGTATGAAACAGCACCTTGGTAAGAAGTGTGCTCTGCTCCTTCTCGGAGGCCGCTTTGTCGGCCGCCGTTGGCGCCGCGGCCGGCGCTTGGGCCGTGTCCTCGCGCGCCCACGGCTCATCGGCCACCGGCGTATCGAGAATTTCTTCAAACAGGAAAATTACTGACCGGACTGCCTTCGACCCCGGCGACGTGTCGACTTGCTGCTGGGCTTGCAGGTAGTCGAGAAATCCCGGAACGTGCTCCGGCGACTTCCACGATTTGTCCTTGAGCAAGCAATACCGATAGTAGCACGCGGCCCACGCGCCGTAAATTTTGGCGCGCGCAGCCGGTACGTCATGCGCGATGGCGCGGCGGCGAACCGATTGTACGAAACGTTCGAGGGGGCGCGAGCTTTTGGCCTGTGACGCTGTAGTCATAAACGAATGGTGAGGAAATACACACTTGCCGGGGAGCATGAGGGAGTACGCACTTCGGCGCATCAATCTCCCATCTTTCGGATAATATGAGAGTCACGTTGCAAAATAGCAACATCCGGGCCATCCTTTATCCCCACAACCTTATTCCTCGCTTCACAAGCTGTTCTATGACGTGTTATCATGTGGATGCCTTTGCCGATGCGCCCTTTAGCGGAAATCCGGCGGCCGTTTGCGTGCTTCCGGGCGCGGCGCCCGCGCACTGGATGCAGGCGTTTGCTGCCGAAATGAACCTCTCAGAAACGGCGTTTGTGCATCCGTACACCGATGCAGCGGATGCCACGGCGGCTTTTGCCCTGCGATGGTTCACGCCCACGGACGAGGTGGACCTGTGCGGGCACGCCACGCTCGCGGCGGCAACTGTGCTGTGGCACACCGGCGCGGTGGACCCAAACGTGTCTATTACGTTTCACACCGCGAGCGGCGCATTGCACACGTGGCGCGCCACGGGCTCCGATGGGCCTGCCCTCTGGATGGATTTTCCGCGGGCGTCGGTAGATTCTTCCGCTGAGGATGAAGTTCTTGCCGCTGCGCTGGGCGCTCCGGTCGAGCGCACGCTGCGCACCCCGTTCGACGTGATGGCCGTCATGCCCGATGCCGACGCGGTTCGCACGCTCACCCCCGACCTTGCGGCGCTCAAGGCCATCGACGCGCGCGGCGTCATCGCAACGGCGCCGGCTGCCCCCAACCGCCGCTACGACGTCATCTCGCGGTTTTTTGCGCCCCGCGTGGGCGTACCGGAAGATCCGGTTACGGGATCGGCGCACTGCGCGCTGGCCACCTACTGGGGCAACCGGTTGGGCCGCGACGCCCTGGTCGGGTATCAGGCGTCGGCGCGCGGCGGCATGGTGCACATGGAGCGCCACGGCGCGCGCGTTCACCTGGGAGGCACAAGTTGTGTGGTGTTTCGTTTGTCGCCTGTCGACCCGTCGGTTGAACCGCCGCTCGTTTCCTCGTCCTAACCTTTGGTGCCCATGCTGCGCATTGCGTGCCTCACCGTTCTTCTGATGGGCCTGCTTTCTGATGCGGGCCTCGCGCAAGAATCACCACGCCTCGTCGAAGATCGTGCGCCGCAAGGCGTAGCGGAAGATCGTGCGCCGGCCCGCTTGTCTCCGCCCGCCGTCCTCGGCACATCGCCTCATGTTGCCCCGGTGCCTGCCAATCGCCAGGCGCTCATGCGCGACTCCCTGACCTACCGCCCGCGGCGTTTTTGGTGGGGCGTGGGCGGCGCGGCGGCGCTCGATGTGGTGGGCATGACAGCGTTGTACCAGTTCTGGTACCGGGGCACCGATCGTACCGCGTGGCACTGGTACGACCGCGCCGGTGGGACGCGGTGGTACGACGACTGGTTCACCTACGTGCAGCAAGACAAACTGGGCCACCTGTACGGGTCATGGGTACTCACGCGGGCGGCGGCCGCGTATGGCCGGTGGAGCGGCCTCTCGCGCCCCCGCTCGGCGGTGCTCGGCATCACGGCGAGCACGCTCTTTCAGGCGCAAATCGAGTTTTTCGATGGCTTCTCGGATGCCTACGGCGCCTCGCGCACCGACCTCCTGGCCAACCTCGCGGGCAGCGTGCTGGGCGGGGCGCAGTATGCCTACCCCGAAGCCCTCGACTGGTTTACGCTCAAGTACTCCTATCATCCCTCGCCCTACTACGTCCCAAGCAAGCTCCTGGGCAATGGCATCCAAGACTACCAGGGGATCACGTTCTGGCTGTCGCTGCGCCCCGAGCGTATGCTTCCACCCCGTGCAAAACCGTTGTGGCCCGACTGGCTTGCGGTGGCGGTGGGACACAGCGGCACGGGCCTGGCCCATCCCGTCTCCGGCCTCAATGGCGGCGTCCACCAGCGGCAGCTCTTCATTGGCCCCGATGTCGTCATCGGCGAGCTGATCACCCTGCCGCGCCCCGTGCGCTTTCTGCAGCCGGTGCTCTCCTTCATCCGCCTCCCCCTGCCCACCTTTCAGATAGCCCCGGACGCCCGCATGCGCTGGTTCTACTTCTGATGCGGCAGCTGCGCGGCTGGCAAGATGGTGCGCGGCGCGTTAGGCCGCGTCGTCGGACCGACCCGCCACATCGTATATGGACGGCGGCGCCTGGCGCCAGAGCCGTATGGTGAGGATCGCCGTTCCGGTCTCTTTCTCCACATCGGTCATCCCCATACGCGCAATGCGCCATCCGTCGGCGAGGCGTTCGGTGAGCGGTGAGAGGTCTTGCTCCTCGTTGGACGCTGCGCCTTTCACCGCACTTCTTACCGTGACATCGTAGTACGCAACGTCACGCGCATCCTCCGGCGGCTCAAGGATGGCGTCGTCGGAAAAATCGGGGGCGCTAAAAAGTGCTTCAAGCGGAGAATTACTCATGTGCGGGTGAGATGGACAGGCAGGGTGGGCATGGGAAGGCATTGACCGTATGCGGCGACGCATCACGAGAGGGTACGATAGCAGGCGGGAGGCAGGCGATCTTCGAATGTGTTGTGAACGGCGTCCTCAATCGCTTCAATGACCGTAGGATCGTAGCACCACGTAACCGACTTCAACTCGTGAACTGTGGTGATGCCATGCGGCGCGAGCGCCTCGGTGGCCGCTCGCATCACGGTCAGCTCGGCCGAGCGGCGCATCATCGGTGATTGGGTGCGTTGCCGAATCCAATGCCATAGGGAAGGGATGTGAAGCGCGACATCTGCGTCGGGGTCGTCTAGCATGCACCTTGTCATGTGCGCGGTGGAGTGAGCAATACAGGCGGGCTGTACTTTCCGCCGCACGATAGTGGCGTATTACAAAACAAGCTAGGGCACGCGCCACACACAATAATACAAAGAATCTCATTTTTATATCAAAGCATTGTCCGTCTTGAGCTTTTACGTTTATTAAAATAAAATATGACAGTATGTTTTTATGATCTTTTCTTTGTGGTATTTTATTTGCTGTGTGGGACGACACATCTTATATATCAAAGATGGCATAGTGTCGGCTGCACACCGGCGGCCGCGTTCTAAACGGCCGTAGGAAGCGGAGCGACCTACGCTTCGGTCGTTTCCCCACCCCTTAAGTCTTCCGTCTACAGCGGTGCCTCGAAACGACACTCCCTTGCCATTTCATCTAGCACCAGCGAATCCTTCCCCCCTATGAACCTCGTTGATCCCACGACTTCTTTAACCATTTGTCTCGTCTCTAAGACAGACGCCGTCGCGTCTGCTGTGCGCGTCGCCCTTCTGCCGCCGCACACCCTCCATGTTTTTCCCCTCGCTGACCTCCTCGACGCCGAGACGCACGCCTTTACGCCTGCCGGCCAAGACGTCCTTTCATGCGCCGAGACGGCCGACGCCGTACTTTTGGAGTGGTCCTCGCACCAGGGCCCTCCGGTAAGCATGCTAACCCACGCCATCCATCAAAAGATGGCCGAGCACCGCACATTTGTCCCGTTAATTGGCCTGTGCACCGGCAGCACAAACGACATGCTGACCGCGTGGGAAGCCGGTGTGGACGACGTACTGCAGTTTCCCCTGCATGCTGCCGTACTCAAGGCCCGCATTGGGGCCTACCGGCGCATGGTAGATCGCGGGCAGCGCCAGCAAATGCGCGTACTGGAGCACATTGTGGATGGCGGAGATGAGACCTTCGAGCATTTAGCTTCTGCTGAGCTCCAGGATGCCGTGCACGAGGCCCTTCAGGGTGACGCGCCGGACGATGTCTCTACGGACGATGCGCCCCCTCCTGCTTCTACCCAGGCCCTTGAGACAGCCGTTGAACGCGTGGCCCGCGAGCTTGTGGAGGAAGTGAGCCGCGTGATGCACCGCCTGCTAGATACCGAGCGGGCCGCCCTCAACGCCCAGCATGAGCAGTTGACCGTGGGCCCGCTTACGCTCGACTACGGAACGTATCGGCTGTACGTGGAAGACGAATCCATTGAGCTGACGCCGAAGGAGTTCGACCTGCTGGCCTACCTGATGCAGCAGAACGGCGCGGTGTGCACGCGCCACGAGATTTTGACCGATGTGTGGGAGATGGACTTCGACACGGGCACGAGCATGGTCGACTCATACATCTACTTCCTGCGCCAGAAGCTTGAGCCCTACGGCTTGCGATCGGTCATTGAGACGGTGCGCGGCCGCGGGTATCGACTTGCAACGGACGACGCGTAGGTAACGGCGGCCTGGCGCTGCTGCCACGTTTGGGCCTGGGCCGATTGCCCGGCCGCTCGATAGGTTGTGGAAAGCACGCGGGCGGCGACCTCGGCCCCCCGACGCTCGCGCCCTTCCGCGGTCGCTAGCAGACGGTCGTAGCCGTCTTTCAGCTGCTGCAGCCCGGCGGCCCGGCGGCCGCGGGCCACCGCAACGGCACCCTGGTACACCGTAATCACATGCCGAAACGGGTGTCCTTGGGTGCGCTGTTGCGCGTAGATGCGCGCCGCTTGTTGCAGCGCGCGCGCCGCGGTGGAGTCGTTGCCCGCGAGGTGTTCGCACCAGCCGAGCGCGGCCCACGTGCGCCCCGTGCGGGGATGATCGGGGCCTAGCAGGCGCGTGCGCAGGTCAAGCGTCTGCTGCAGGGTCTTGCGGGCCGCGGCGTAGTTCCCTTGCGCCCGCAGGATGAGTCCGTAGGTGTGCAACACGTCGGCCTGTCCGGGATGCGACTCGCTGTACACGGCAGATTGCAACACCTGTGCACGCTCGCTGAGGCGCCGTGCCTCGGCATAGTTGCCCGCGTAGTAGAGCGCTTCGGCCAAATTGTGATACGAGATGGCGGTGCGCGGGTCTTCCGTGCCGTAAATGGCACGCCGCATGGCCAGCGCCTTTTGTAGATGCACCCGAGCGGTGTCGAGCATGAGGGCGTCTTTGGCAATGAGGCCCACATTGGTATGCCCCGTCGCAATGTACGGATGCGGCGCTTGCCGCAAGTCCTGTACGATACGGAGCATGGTGCGCGCATGCGGCAGCGCCTCGGCGTAGCGTCCCATGTTTTGGAGCATGACCGCCAGGTTATTTGCCCCAGCCGCCACCTCAACGCTTTCTTCGCCATAAAGCTTACGCGCAAGAGCTAAGCTCTGGGCGCGGTACGTCGCAGCCTCCTCCATGCGGTACAGCTTGCTCATGGCGATGCCCAGCCGGTTGTACGTCTCCGACAGCAACTCTTGCGGGGGGGAGGTTTGCTGCTTGAGCAGGGTGAGGGCACGCTGCAAAGGGCCGAGGCTCTTGGCGTAGCGCCCTTGTTGCCAATACAAGCCGCCCAGGTCGCTCAGGGCCTGGGCGCGTTCTGCGGGCGCTTCGTCGGTTGTGGTGCGGAGGGCCACGGCCTTGGTGAGGAGCGACTCGGCCGTGGCGTATTCGCCCAACGAGGCGTACACGTTGCCCATCACGTTGGTCATCTCTGCGTACACGCCCGGTTGGTCCTTGAGCGCGCCGATGCGGGTGCGGCCGCGGGCGAGCAGCTCGCGGGCGGTAACTTGCAAGCCGCGGCTTTCGGCGGGATCGCTGGCGTCGAACAGTCGCACGAGGAAGTCGGAGACGGCCTGCGCCTCGGCGGCGTTCTGCTGGGCCTGGTCGCGTTGTTGCTCGGCCACGCGCGCCTGCCACAACGAAGTGCCCAGTCCGCCTAGCAGAAACACCAGCGCCAGGCTAGCGGCCACAACGGTCGCCGTGTTGCGCTGCGCAAAGGTACGGGTGCGGTACCACCACGTCGCGGGCCGCGCCTCAATGGGACGATGCGCTAGCACGCGCTCCACGTCGCGGGCGAGCTGCTCGGCCGAGGCATACCGCTGCTCCGGTTCCTTGCGAAGCGCCTTTTGGCAGATGACGTTGAGATCGCCACGCAGCATGCGCCGCAGGCTGGCCGGATCGGTCTGGCGCTCCAGGGCCCGAACTTCCGCATCGCTCGCGGAGGTGCTCACCGCGTCGGCCAGCGCCACCGGGCGCGCCTCCAGGATGTGCTGTTCGATGACGTGTGGCGTGGCATCGTTGGGCCAGTCGTACGGCAGCGCGCCCGTCAGCAGTTCGTAGAGCAGCACGCCCAGCGCGTACACATCGGTGGCGGTGGTGATTTGCTCGCCGGCAATTTGCTCGGGGGCGGCGTACTTGGGCGTCATCAGGCGGCCGCCGGTGCGGGTCAGTCCGTCCTCCTCGGGGTACAAGGGCTTCGCGATGCCAAAATCGAGCAGCTTTACCGTACCCTTTGGGTGCGACGTATCGCCTTTATCCGTAATGAGGATGTTTCCGGGCTTTAGATCGCGGTGCACCACCAAGTTGCGGTGCGCGTAGGCCACCGCCTCGCATACCCTCTCAAACAGCCGCAACCGCTCGCGCACCGACAGCTGATAGGCATTGGCGTAGGTGGTGAGCGGCACGCCGTCCACGTACTCCATCACCAAAAACGGCACGTCCGCGTCGGTGATTCCAGCATCGAGCACGCGGGCGATGTTGGGATGCGTGAGCTTGGCATGGATGCGCCGCTCGGCCAAAAACCGCTCGCGCAGCTTCTCGGAGGTGCGTTCGGGGCGTATCATCTTGAGCGCCACGCGGGTGCCCACGTCGGTGCGGCGCGCCAGATACACCCGGCCCATGCCGCCCTTCCCCAGCGGCTTGATGACGTCGTACGGATCGGGAAGCTGCGGCCCCTGCTGTTCCTGTTCGTCTGACCATGGCGCGTCGGACCAGTTGGGGGGCTCGTCGAGGAACGCCGGGGCGTCGCCGTCGGTCTCCAGCAGCGCCATCACGTCGTTGTAGAGGGCCTCGTCTTCGGCACAGGTCGATTGCAGGAATGCGTCGCGGGCCTCCGGATCTTGTGAAACCGCTTCCTGAAACACCTGCTGGACGCGGTTCCAGTAATCGGCGGAGCGATTGGATGACATGCGTCTCCTCCACAACTAACCATTAGGGGCCAACGATTTCGTCAAACGAGCGCGCCCGTGAGGTCCGCGCCACATGCACACCGCGCAACGCCACACGCCAAGGCGGTGTCCTGAGCGACGTGCATGGCAAAGCGGCATGCACCGAAGGCTCTCCGCACCCTGCGCAACGGATTACGCAAAGACATGCCTTTGTCATCCACTACGACGGGGATAAAGCATGTATTCTGTATAACACTTATGAAGGGGCGTGTTCTCTTTTGTGCCGCCTTTAAACCTGTTTTATTTTGAATCAGAATCTGCAAGCGGTCCTCATCGGCAAAGACAGCGTCTACGGCGTCCGCATCGCCGGCGCGCATGCCATCGAACAAGCGCTGAAGGGTGGCCCGTACCGCCGCGGCCGTCGTGTTGGGGCCCGCCTGGGCATGCAGGGCCACCGGAAGCCCGTCGTCCCACAGCAGCAGGAGCACCCAACCGCCCACCAGCGGCTCATCCGCTCGCCTCGGAAAGATACGAGATTGTATTCGTTTGTGTCTTTGCGGTATGGTATAATGGGTTAGGTTCTGTTCGAACACCTTCCGGGGGGATGGCGTTGGGCCGTGCAGCACTACGCTCGGCTACGGACTCACTCAACCACCGACTCACTCAACCACAGTCTTCTCGAGCAGTACTTGGCACGTGCTCTCATTTGCAGATTTTCATTTGGCACCACATGGCAAAGGATTTCAACTTTCTACGCAGTTCGCATCATGTCGAATCGTTTGAGGCCGGCGATACGATCTACGACGCAGACGACTCGCCCGGTTCTATCTATGGTATTTTGGAAGGCACGGTAACCATGAACATTATTGGGGAGCCTCCGTCCTTCGTGGAGGAGGGCTCCATCTTTGGCACCTACGAGTTTGTCACCGACCGCCCGCGACGCGCGAAGGCGGTGGCCAAAACACCGGCGCGCATTGCGGTTATTGACCGGCGCGCCTTCCTCGATGTTGTGCAGGAAACCCCGTTCTTTGCCCTCCGCGTCATGGAGCGCGTGGCCGAAGAAGCCAAGACGTACCTGGCTGAGTGCACGGCGTAGGCACCGCCTGCGGCGCTACGGCTCTACGGTGTCGGCCGGACGTTTGGCGGCGCTGCCGCTGGTGTCGGCCGGTACGGGCGGCGGCGTCTCGGAAGCCGAAACACTGTCCGGATTCTTCAAGGCTGCCCTGATACGCTGCGCGCGCTGCGTGATGGCGGGTGCATCGGGGTTCACCTTTCGCGCCTGATCCAGCGCCCACTTTGCCCCCTCCCACATCTTGCGCTCGATGTAGATATCCGTCAGGAGCGTGTAGAGTGCCACGCTGTTGTTATTGAGCGGCTCGCACCGGCTTCGGAGCACGTCGATGGCGTCGGTGAGGCGCTCCAGACGCACGAGCGTTTGCCCCTTGCGGAAGTAAATCGTCCAGTACGGCTGGTCCTGCAAGGCTTCGTTGGCCATCACGAGCGCTTTGGGATACGCTTGTTCGGCCATGGCCAGCTCAATGAGGGCCAGCGTAGGCGGCACGTACGTGTCGTCAATGACGTGGGCGCGGTTGAAGTATTTGCGGGCAGCGGCGGTGTCGGCCTGCGCCAGTGCAATGTCGCCCAGCGCGTAGTCTACCACCGGGAAGGGGCCCAACCGCTGCCGGGTGGCCTCGTAACGGGCCTGGGCCGCCTGCAACTGCCCTTGCGCCTGCAGGGCTTGCGCCGCCGCGATGTCGGCCCACACGTCTTGTGAAAGCCGTTCGGGGGCCGTGTTCGAGACGATGCTCCACTGCTGCATCCGGTGGATGAAATTGGACGCGGTGGCTTTGGCGAGCGCGCGGGTCCATGCCTCCTCGAAAGCCGCCTGCTCGCCGCGGCCCAGCGCGTTCATGCCGGCCATCACCTCGTAGTAGGGCCGCGGGGCGGCCGGGCGGCGCAGCCGCAGGTTCTGCATGATGATATCGCCAAACACGCGCTGCTCGTTTGCGATGTTGGCGTTTACGAGCTGCACGATGTTTTGAAAGTGCGCCCAGCTATTGACCGCTTCGAGGCGCTGGCGCAGCGGGGCAAAGGTCGCGTTGTTGAAGGGAGCGGTGCGCAGCGTATCCAGTTGCGGCGTTCGGTCGTTTACCGCGCGCGCCGGGTCGAGCAGCAAGTACATGAGCCCGTCCAGGATGGCCCCGAGGCGCGGACTGGCAAACGTGCCGCGCTGCAGGATGCGGAACTGCTCGTCGCGGTACGCCGAGCGCGCGCTCGACTGCAACCCTGCGACCGACTGCGCGAGAAAGTCGATTTGGCGCCGGGCCATGGCGTGCTTGCGTTCCTCCTGCTGCACGTAGGGCTGTAGCGCGGCCTTCAGGCGCTGCAACTGGGCATTGAGCGTGTCAATGGCCACCAGGCGCTCTGTGGTAATGGAGTCGGGGAGCTGCTGGAGCGTTTCAAACGACGCCGTCACGCGGTCCAGCGCGTCCACCACCGCGGTATCGAGCAGGGCACGGGCCTTGGGGGTAAACGACAGCCGCTCAACCGAATCGGCTGAGGCCACAAATGGATGTAGCGCGATGATGGTCTTTCGGGGACGCTTCTCCTCCATGAACGCCTGCGCTTGCTTCCAGGCTGCATGCAACGACGCATAGCCGCGCAGGTAGGCTTCGTCGACGGAGAGCGGAGCGCTCGTTCCGGCAGCATGCGAGAAGACCACCGGCGCGCCCAGGTTGAGCGTATCCTTTGGAACGCCCACCAACGCCGCCGATTGTTCAGTATCTGGTGCCAGCATGCGCACCCCGCTGGGCTGCACCAAGGTTTCGCCCTGCTTTATTTTGATTTGCTGCAAGGCGGCAATGTCCTCCATCGTCAATGCCCAGTCGCCCTTTGGCGTATAGCGGAAGTACACCCGATCTGCGCTGCGAAACTGCGCCGTGTCGGGGGGCACCGTACCGTCGCGGTCCGACAGCGCAATGGCGATCGTTCGGGCGTCTTTCATAAAGCCCGATTCACGGTACAACAGGTCCACAGAAGGCGCTTGCTGGGCAACGCTGGGCGCGGCGGCCGCGGCAGCGAAAACGAACAGGGCAACCAGTAGCTTCTGGATGCCGCCTGAACGAGGGATGGATGAGCCATACGTAGGATTCATCGACGGATCGAGCACGGTGAGCATGAAAATTTGGAACTTGGGAGAGCAGCGTGTAACTCACGGGCTACAGACAAGCGTATGCGGGGTAATTTTCCCGGATACGCAATAGTAAAAGCACGCGCCGCGAATAAATAAAGGATGAGTCGTATTTTTCACGTATCGCGTAATCCTTCCCGTTGCCTTCTCTTGCCGAATCACGATCCACGATTTTCATGATTGAGTCGTTTCTTCCATCGGCTGCGGCGCGCAGCATCCTGCTTGTCCTTGGCGCGGTAGCCGGGAGCTTGCTGGCGCATCGGGCCGCGGCGTGGCTGGCGCGACGCACGCTCCGGCAGATGCCCGGCACGCAGACGGTACGCCAAGCGCTGTGGCGGCATCTCAAGATGCCCTCGCGCCTTGCCGCCGTGCTCATGGGCGTGTACGCCCTGCACGCGGCCCGCCCGCTCCCCCTCGATCTTGCCCTCGTGAACGGCAGCTTGCGGGTGATGGCGGTGCTCGCAGGCGCCTGGGCGCTCATCGGCATACTCGGCATTCTCGAAACGCTGGCCAGCGACCGGCACGCCCTCAACACAGCCGACAACCTGCGGGCACGCAAGATCTTGACGCAGGTGCGCATCTTGCGGCGCATTGGCAGCGTAATCATCGGCGTGTTGGCGCTGGCCGTGGTGCTCCTAAACTACGAGCCGTTCCGGCAACTGGGCACGGGCATCTTGGCCTCCGCCGGCATCCTTGGCATCGTCGTGGGCGTAGCGGCGCAGCGCACCCTGGGCAACGTGATCGCCGGCCTGCAAATTGCCATCACGCAGCCCATCCGCGTTGACGATGTGGTGATCGCGGAGGGCGATTTTGGGTGGATCGAGGAGATTACGCTCACCTACGTGGTGGTGCGCGTGTGGGACCAGCGGCGGATTGTGGTGCCCATCACGCAGTTTGTGGAGCAGCCCTTTCAAAACTGGACACGCCACACCTCCGACCTCCTGGGCACGGTCTTTTTCCATGTAGATTACACCGCACCGGTGGAGGCCCTACGCACCGCGCTGCACGACATTGTGGAGCAGTGCCCGTATTACGACGGCCGCGTGTGCCGCCTGCACGTAACCAACGCCACCGACCGCACGCTGGAGCTACGTGCCCTGGTGAGCGCGCGCAACGCCTCGGACCTGTGGGAGCTGCGCTGCGCCGTCCGCGAGGGCTTCGTGGCGCACCTGCAGGCTGAACACCCCGCGGCCCTTCCCAAAACGCGTGCGGTGGTGGATACCGACCGGCCGCCGGTCGCCGCCGCCTCGGACCTGTCCGGGAGCTGACGGGGCATACCGTCCGGGGGTACCTTACGCCGTCGTTGTATCGGCAAAGTCGGTGAGCGTATCGCTTGCGGGGGCACCGTCGCCGCTGCCGGTGTGGCATTCAAAGAGCGTCGGGCAATTGAAGTCCCACGTAAGCACGTACGCGTCGTGCGGGTCGAGGCGGGCAATGTGGTTGATTTTCTGCTCGGCGAGCCGCTCGGCGGCCGCGGCCGAGCGCCCGTCGCTTTCTTCCTGCACCGCCCACTGCGCGTGGCACGCGGTGAGCGCCACCTCCATCACGTACCCCAGCGTCAGCGCAAAGCGCCGCGCCCCCGCCTGTAAGTGCTTTTCGGCCTCTTCTTTTTGCTGGGCCGCCTGCAGCCATTGCACGGCCTCGCGGAAGGCCTTCACCGCCGCCCGCATCGGCTCAACCATCGTCTGGATGGACAGCATCGATACGCAGCGCCGCAGCTCGTTGCGGATGGCGAGCAGCCCGTCGGTGCGATCGAGCGCGCGCAGCACGTCCAACGACAGCACGTTGGTGGTACCCTCCCAGATGGGCAGCACCTGGGCGTCGCGCAGGAGCTTGGGCAGCCCGGTGTCTTCTACGTAGCCGGCACCGCCAAACGCCTCCAGCGCCTCGCTGGTAACTTCCACCGCTTGCTTGGCCGTAAGCAGCTTGGCGACGGGCGTGAGCACCCGCAGCAGGTCGCGCTCCTCGTCGGTGGCAGCGCCCGCCTCGCGCCGACCCAACAGCTCGGCCACCCGAAACGACAGATGGAAGGCTCCCTCGTAGGTCGCCTGCATGTCGGCAATGGTTTCCTGGTGCAGCGGGTGGTAGGCGATGGGTTCGCCAAAGGCTTCGCGCTTCTCGGCATAATCGCGGGCCAGCGCCACGGCGCGGCGCATCAGACTGGTGGCCGTCACCGCGTTCCAGGTGCGCGTGATGTTCAGCATGGGGCTGATGCGGCGGGTGCCGTGCTCCAGGCCGTCCACCGGAATTGCGCGGGCGCCGTCGAGGGTCAGCTCGGCGGTGGGCAGCTTCCACGTGCCCAGCTTGTCCTTGAGCCGGTTCACGCGGATGCCGTCGTTGAGCGCGCCGTTCTCGTCGCGGATGGGCACGTAGAAGAGCGCAAGCCCGGCGCCGCCTTCCGGGTTGCCATCGGGACGCGCCAGGGCGAGCGCCATCTGGGCTGTGATGGCGCTGGTAAACCACTTGCGCCCGTACAGCCGCCAGGTCCCGTCGTCGTCCGTGCGCGCGGTCGTTTGCGTCTGGCTGACATCCGACCCGCCGGAGAGCTCGGTCATCCACTGGCCGCTCGTCCAGAACGCTGACGGATCGCGCGCGGTGAGGTGCGGCAGCGCCTCATCGATCAACGCTTCATTGCCGCTGTCGAGGAGCGTGCGGGCAGCGCCGTCGGTCATGGCCAGCGGGCAGCCGTAGAAGTCGGTGGCGGGGATGAAAAGGTGCGCCAGCGCAAACTGCACGATCCGGCTCTGCGGGCCGTGCGCCATCTCGTACGGGCGGCGCACCAGCCCGTATTCCACCGCCAGGCGTTCGGCTTCTTCCCACAGCGGCGTCACCGTAATCTCGTCGATGCGCGCGCCCCAGGCATCCCACTGCTTGAGGGTGGCTTTTTTGCCGATGTCGGCCTGCTCCATGGCATGCAGCCGCTCGCCCGCTTCGGCCCCGAGCGCCTCTAGCGCGGCCTCCGCATCTTCAGCGGTTTTGCCAGACAGCGTGCGCTTTACGTAGCTTTGCAGCACGCGATCGGTGATGTACTGATTGCCAAGGGCGGGAGGGTCTTGAACGACGTCTTCCATGAGGCTTAAGGGGATACTGATCGGTGAAGAAGAGCGAGCGGCTCACACCGGACAGTGTGAGCGATGGTTTGTTAAATGATGCGGTCCGGATCGGGCTCCATGACGGGGCCCTCGTAGCCAAAAATCGTCTGCAACGTGCGAATCATCCAGGGCTTTTGCTTCTCGCCGTACCACTGGTCGGCCGCGCGGCGCGCGGCAAGTCCGTAGCTGGGATAGGGGTGGATGGTGTCTGCAATTTCGCGGAGCGACACGCCGTTTTTCATGGCCAGGGCGTACTCGCTGATGAGCTCCCCGGCGCGCGCGCCGAGCACGCTGGCGCCCAGAATTTTTCCGGTGCGGGGCGTGGCGTGCACCCGAATCTCGCCCAGGGTGTCGCCGTCGGTGATGGCGCGGTCGACCTTGGCATACGGAAAGCGGTACGTGGTGTAGGCGGTGCCGTCATCTTGCAGTTGCGCCTCGGTGGCCCCCACGTGCGCGAGCTCCGGGTCGGTGTAGGTGACCCACGGCACGTGGGCGGCGTCGATGGTCATGGGCACCTTCAGCAGCGCGTTGGTGGCGGCCACCTTGGCCATGTGCTCGCTCATGTGCGTGAACTGGTAGCGGCCGGTGACGTCGCCCACGGCGTAAATGTGCGATTGGCTGGTGCGCGTGCGGTCGTCCACGGTGATGCCTTGGGGGGTGTAAGCCACCCCGGCGGCGTCCAGGTTGAGCGTTTCGATGGTGGGCCGCCGCCCGGCGGCCACTAAGAGCGCGTCGGCGGTGAGCGTGTGCACGGTGTCGTCTTTCAGGGCCGTCACCTGCACCGTACCGGGCGCCTCGCCCGGGGCCACGCGCTCCACGCGCGCCCCAAAGGCATAGCGGACGCCCTCGGCCTCCAGCCGCTCCTGCAGCATGGATGCAAGCGCCGGGTCGTCGGCGCTTAGGATGCGGTCGGTCATCTCCAGCACCGTCACCCGGCTGCCGAGGCGCGCAAAGGCCTGCGCCATCTCGGTGCCAATGGGCCCCGCGCCAATGATGGCCAGGTGCTCCGGCTGTTCGTCCAGGTCGAACAGGTTCTCGTTGGTGAGATAGTCGACGTTGTCGAGCCCGTCGATGGGGGGCGTAGCCGCGCGGCCGCCGGTGGCAATGACGATCTTGCGCGCCGTCACGTGGCGCGTCGTGCCATCGGGCCGGTCGATGGCCACGGTGTGGCTGTCGAGGAAGCGCCCCGTGCCCTCGGCCACCTCAATGCCCATCTCCTCGTAGATTTCGGGCGCGTCGGCCTCCTCGTACACGTCGCGTCGCAGGGTGCGCACGCGCTCCATCACGGCCTGAAAATCGACGGCGTCGAGGGTTGCATCGAGGCCGTACTCCTTGGCCTTGCGGATCTGCTGTGCGACCTCGGCGCTTTTCAGCAGCGCCTTGCTGGGGATGCAGCCGGTCCACGTGCAGTCGCCACCCAGCGCGTCTTTTTCGATCATGAGCGCCTTGGCGCCAAAGTTGGCCGCCACGCCCGCCGATGTGAGTCCGGCCGCCCCGCCGCCAATGACGACCACATCGTAGCGATCGCGTGCCTCGGCATCCGCCGCACCTGCTGGTGTGTTGTTGCGCACCTTTTGCACCGTGGCCAACGCGCCGTAGCCCACCATGCCCAGCACAAAAAGATACACCCACAGCGGCAGATTCTCGCCCACCGCAAACAGGTAGAGGTACGCCGACACCAGAAAGAATCCGGCGGACAGGACGGGCGCCGCCACCGACCGCCCGCGCCGCACGTTGCGGATGAGCCATGCCACAGAGGCCGAGAAAAACGGAATGGCCCCCACGTAGATGGCGCCAAAAACGATGGGGTCGACGCCGTACTGCGCCCCCAATCCCATAAACCACTGCGTAAACGATTGAACGATGTCCGCCATGAGCACGTGCCGCTGAAAACAAAACGAGAGGGTTTCCCATCAACAATAGACGCCCATTCGTTGCCGGGCGGGGGAAAGCGTTACAGCGGCTCCCCGCCCCAAGGTTTCTTCACAATCGAGCGTTTCCGGTACCACCGGCCGGTTGCTGTGCACGCGCTGGACGCGCCCTTAACGTTCCCCGAGCTGTTCGGGCAGGGCGGCGTCGAGCGCCGTTTCAAACGCGGTGACGAGGTGCGCCTTGTGCACCCGGCGTTGCACCAGGCGGATGCGGCGGCGCGGGGCCGGCGCCTCGAACGGCACGACGTACGTCTCCTGTTGCGCATCCGTCAGGTAGCACTGCGCGAGCGCCGGGAGCAGCGTCATGCCGCCGGAGCGCTCCACCATGTGCACCAGCGTTTGCAGCGACCCGCTTTCAAACTGAGCCGGCCGCTCGGTCCGTTCCTGATCGCCGCATACCGCCAGCACCTGGTCGCGGAAGCAGTGGCCGTCGCTAAGCAGCCACAGGTCGTCGATGGACAAGTCGGTGGGCGCGATGAATGCGCGGCCTGCGAGGCGGTGCTCGGGGTGCACGTACGCCACGAAGGGCTCCTCAAACAGCAGCGTCTCGTGCGCGGCCGCCGGCGGCGGTGTCGCGATGAGGGCCGCATCGAGCCGGTCTTCGCCCAGGGCCTCCAGGAGCACCGCCGTGGGCCACTCGCGCAGCTCCAGCGTCATCTCGGGGTATTGCGCGCGCACCGCGGGCACCAGCAGCGGCATAAGGTACGGCGCGAGGGTAGGCAGCATGCCCATACGCAGCGTACCCCGCACGCGATTGTGCGCCGCCGCGGCGATGTCTTCAAGCGCATCGCGCGACTGCAGCACACGCCGCGCTTGCGCCGCCACCTGCTCGCCGATGCCCGTGGGAACCACCGGCTGATGGCTGCGGTCGATGAGTTTTACGCCCAGGGCTTCTTCCAGCTTGCGGACTTGCATGCTTAGCGTGGGCTGCGTAACGCCGCACTGCCGCGCCGCTTCGCTAAAGTTACGGTGGTTGACAACCGCCAGCAGATACGTTAGTTGGGTGAGGGTCATGGCGTACTACAGAAGGTGATAGATGCGATGTGGAATGGGAGGCCGCTTGCGCGGAAGGACTCAAGGTACGTGTTGGCCTTGCAAATAGCGATCCAGTCCCTACGCTGTGGTGCCGCCTATCACCAGCAGCCTGCAATCGGCTTCTCTATTTGCTGATATTGTCCTTGCGCCTATGTATTTTTTTGAAAAAATCATACATAGGAGAGATGTGCAGACGGGCCCCGGACACGGCATGCGGTTGCGGGGAGGCGCGGGCGCTGTATCAATAGGCCGCACGTATTCTTTAAGCGTTGCTTGGACAGCATGTACCAGCGAGGAGCATCCCAGCGCTTAAGCGCCGTCTGGCGACAGGACGCGGTGAGGCACGCCCGTGGCGAAAGGTGCTGCTGCACGAATCCAGAACGGATGTTCAGGCAGCGCTAGCCGTGCAGGTGGCACGCCACCTGATGCTTGCTGTCGCCGATCGCTCCGCGCCCATCGGCTTCGGCTCCACGGCGAGGTGCATCTCGTCGTACGTGGAGCGGGTGGCGTACCGGCTGATCGGCTCCAGCAGCAGCGCGGCGATGCGAGCAGAGGCAATCATAGCACGTCGGAGAAATCGTCTGGGGCCATGAACACATGAAAACACGTCACGCAGCGCGATAAACCCACCGCCGATCGCATGGGCGTGGGGTAGGCGGATGAGGCACAGCAGATCACGGTTTGTGATGAATGGGATCGTTAGGGTTTGTACTGGGCGTTGGCGGATCGGAAGACAGAGCTGCCATGGAGGCGGTCTGGAGCGTTCCCTCGTAGCGGAGCATGCCACGCGGCCGGTCGAGTGTGAAGTCAGCGGTGCCCGTGATCGCGCCGGAGCCGATGCGGTCCGCGTAGGCGCCCGTCGCGTGCTCCACGTGCCATGTCCCCGTCACCTTAGCTTCGGCAGGGTTGCTGAGATCCACGGCCGCATCGCCCGTTAGGACCAGTGTCCCCTCGGCACCCGTGACCGTTCGCCAAAACGTCGCCACCATCGGGCGGACGCCTTCGGGGCTGGATACATCAAGAATGTCTTCCGTCGTGCCCGCGTCCGAGATCGCGCCAGACGATTCGAACGTACCGGCGAATGTGCCTGGGCCCGTCGCGGTCTGTTCGAATTCAAACGTAATCGCGTGCCGGTTCGGGCTGTGCACGTTGACGTCTCGGACCGCCAGGGTCGCGAACTCCGTCATGCCCATCGATTCGAGCAGACCGGCATCGAGCGGTTCGAGGAGCGCGTTCCGTTCACGGACGCCGAGGTCCATGCCAAGACACGTGCGGAACGGGCGCGTGCCCGGTGCCATGCCGATGAGGCCAGCAATGGCATCCACGACGATGGCCGGATCGGTCGGCACGTCGGGGTCCGTGAGGAAGCCCTGGAAGGCTTCGCTCATGCCCGCGAATGTCTCGTGGACGACCGCCGGATAGGTCGCCGTGCGGCCGTCCGCATCCTCGGGGGCCACGAGGTTGGGGAAGAGCTCCGTTTCGAACGGCCCCGGCTCCACGAGCACGACATCCACGCCCGACGAGGCCAACTCGCTGCGAAGGGCTTGCGTGTACCCTTCGAGGCCCCACTTGCTGGCGTGGTAGATGCCGAAGAATGGGATGGCCGCACGTCCGGCCGTCGAACTGATGTTGATGACGAGGCCCGATCCGGCCTTCCGCATCGCGGGCAGGAAGGCCCGGTGGACGCGGTGCACGCCGACGACGTTAACATTGAGCTGGTGTCCGAACTCGTCGGCCGTGAACGCCTCGGTAAAGCCGCCGAATATCTGCCCGGCGTTGTTGACGACAACGTCAGCGGCACCAGACGCGTCGTTTACGGCCTGTGCAGCCGCCTTTACGGAGGCGTCGGAAGTCACGTCGAGGTCCAGCACGCGGAGGTCGAGTGACTCGGCGCTGGCACAGTCGCGCAGGGATTGAGCGGCGTCGGCGTTCTTGCCGTCGGGTGCGCGCATGGTCGCGTAGACGCGGTCGCCGCCGCGGGCGAGGGTGAGGGCGAGGGCGTAGCCGAAGCCGGAGCTACAGCCGGTGATGACGATAGTCTGATTCATGGCTTTGGGATTTGGTGTGGATTGCAGAGCGTTGGGTGACAGGGGTACGTATCTCCGTGTGTTTTCTCTGTCGTCGTTGTTCAGCCGTCAGATGCAGCCGCACGGCTCGTGGTCAAGACTTGTGCGCTTCGAGTTCGATCTCGATCAGGAGCTCGGGCAAGGCCAGCCCCTTCACCTCCAGCCAGCTTCCGGTCGGGAAGTGCTCCATGTAGATCGTGCTGCGGTATCCGGCGGCGTCGAGGAATCCCGCCATGTCCGTTGTGAAGACGTTCTCGACAACCACGTCGTCGAACGTGCAGCCGTAATGCCCCAGGACGCTGCGCAGGTCGGCGTAGACGTTCTTCATCTGCTGCGCCAGGTCCCCGACGGCGGTCGGATTGCCCTCGTCGTCCATGCTCACCGCGCCGGAGACCTTGATGTCATCGCCGATTCTCACGGCGTGCGTGTAGCCGTAGGCCTTCTCGATCTCCGGTCGCAGGTGGAAGTAGTCTGGTCTGCTCATCGTTTTTTTTCCTCATTCGGTTGCCTCATCAAAGGTACTGCACGGAAGCGCTTCGCCGGATGCCATATCGCCAGCTGCATGCTTAGTTGGTGTTCGTAGGCGGGGCATTTTCGCTCCACGCATCGGCGACGATCCTCCAGCCGTCTGGCGTGCGGCGGTACACCGTGAGATACTTGCCGCCGTCCCACGCCCCGATCTCGTAGGCCATGTCGCCAGACGCCGAGACGACGACGTCTTCGGTGACGTACGTGAGGTTTACCGGCTCGGCGTGGACCCTAGCGAGGTAGGCGTCGATCGCCGAGCGCCCGCTGATGGAGGGTTCATTCGGCGGGTGGAGGATGGCGTTGTCGGCGTGAAGCGCACTGACGGCGGCCGCGTTGCCGGCCTGCACCGCGGCGGTGTATTCGGCGGTCATGGCCTTGATGGCCACGCGGTCGGACGCCGGATCAGACGCGTTGGTGACGGGCGGTGCCGCGGGCGCGGCGGACTCAGTGGCTGGGGTCTGGCAGGCAGCTACCATGAGCGCCAGGGAGGAAAAAAGGAGGATGCGTTTCATGGAAAGCACGCGCTGGGTCAGGAAGTTAAAAATTCGCTGGGCGTCCGCGTGGAGGCCCGGCGACAGGAGGTGTCAGTTTTGGTTGCTAGCGGCCTTCACCAGCGCATTCGAGCTGTACATGTCACGGGCGCAAAGCCACTTGCCATCCACCAGCGTCCAGACCTCGAGGGTCTTGGCGCGGTCGACGACTTCACCCTCCGAGCTGGTGATGACATTGGAGCGCCGGATCGCGATGTCACCGGACCGGTTCACCTCAACCGTCTGGATGTCCACGCCGGAAGCAATCATCCCCGCCATGTGGTCACGGATGGCATCGCGGCCCTGGATGGGCGACAGGTCCGGGGCCATAACAACGGCGTTTGGGGTGTAGAGCGCAGCGATAGCATCGGCGTCTCCGTCGGCGAGGGCCTGCTCGAAGCGGCGGTCACTCCGTTCCATGCCGATACGGGCGAGCATGGTGCGGGCGTTCTCGAAGCGCGCATTCTTGGTGAGCGCCATCTTGTACTGTGCCGCGGCCTCGTCGAGCATGCCCTGATTGAGGTAGAACTCGCCGAAAGAGTCGTACGGGTTCGCCTCGTCGGGGGCGAGGCGAATGTACTCACGAAACGCCTGCTTAGCGGCGGCCATGTCGCCGCGTGCGACCTCCGCGTAGCCCATTAGGTTGTACGCCGGCGCAAACGACGGGTCGGCAGCGAGCGAGCGGCGGGCGGCGGCGACGGCAGCGGCGTGGTTGCCCCGGTTCGCCTCGGTGTTGGCCCACCAGAACATCGGCATCGGATCGCTCGGGTAACGCTCGGCGAGGGCGGTGAGTAGCGCTTCTTCGCGGCCGTGATCGTTGCGCTGGTTGGCCGCATACGACTCAATCATCTGACGCTCGGCGTCCGATGCCTGCGCGGCGTTTACTGTTGCCCGGCGCAGGTGCTCGACCCGCTCGTCACCCCCGGAAAGAACAGCGCGGTAGAGGTATGCCATGGCAAAGGTGGAATCGGTGGCGAGGGCAGCGTCGAAGTGCATCCGGGCGCGCTCGAAGTCGACGTTCCCCGTGGCGTGCTTCCCTTGAACGTAGTGACTGCGAGCGGCGTCTGAGGTCGTAGTGACTGGCATCTTCTGTGCATGTGCGACCGTAGCCATGGTGAGAAAAAAAGTGATGGAAAGTAAGATAAAGCGTTTCATCGTTGTAGGCGTTGGTTAAAGAAATGAAGCAATGAAGTCGGGCCCGTTGGAATGATCAGGGATCAATGGTCCGTGCGTCGACCTGTCAGCGCACACAGCTTGACGATCCCGCGACTCGTCCGCATAACGCGCTGGTAACGGGCTGTTGACGCTGCGTTACGTGTTACCAGCAGGCAAGCATCTGTAACCTGACGACAAGGGACGCCGCATTGAGCGGCTCTTTGGAATGCACATCCACACGCTTGGTCCTCCTGTGCACCTTCCGCTGCTCGGCTCGTTCGTCTGTCGGAGAGCCCTCAACGCACGCAACGAGAGATAGGAATGCGGCCTAATGCTCGCGAGCGCACCCGCAGATGGTAGCGTACCCGCGAATGGCAATGTCTTAAGACAGAGCAGACTGCCTTACCGTTGGCGCGGGACACTGCGCCCCAAGTAGCGGGCACACAAACAAATGCGCCCCGGGAGGAAAGGCTCGCCGGAACGCATCTTTGCACTACATATGTGACAGGCAGCATCAGGTGCCAATGCGACGCCTTTCGTACGACCTGAGGACGCTCTGAACCTGGTCGTCCAGGCGCTTCGAGGATACCACCCCGCGCTGTGTCCATCCTAGTATGTAGGAGTAAGCCATCTTGCTGTCGGTGGCCTCTAATGCCGTGAGCGCAAGAAGGCGCAGTTCGTCGCTCTGGCGTGGATCTTCGAACGTGGCAAACAGCCCAGGAACCGCAGCGGCTAGGTTCACGCCCGGGTCGTTGCGCTGTGCAAGCTCTATGACGAGAAGGATGGCGCTTTGGCGAACGCCTGAGATGTTGCTGTGCAGGTTGATATCAATCTGTTTGCTGAGGAGTTGCGACCAGCACTCCGAGGATTTTTCGCAGCGCTCCTGCGCCATGACAGTCCCCGCAGAGAGAACAGGCATGAGAAACAGGAGGGCGATGGCGGCGATCTTTATTCTCTTCCTAATCATGAGTCTGTAGGCTTTACGTGAGAGGTACTGTACGTGAGAGGTACTGTGCGCGGCCGATCAGAGAGCGACCACGTCGAAGGCTTTCGTCCTGTCGACATTCGCAGTGTAGGGCAGAGAAGCATTCTTCACCTAGCATGCACGTTACCGATCGTCGCTGTTGCGTTACCTGTTACCAGCAAGCCAGGGTGGGCAACCGGACGGTAAGAGGCGCGCTCACTCGTCGGTACGGCTGCTACAAAGCATTACTCGGGGGGCGTGTCCACCGGGTGCTCGGAGGGGACGTGGCCGTACTGCTTGCGGAAGACCCGCGAAAAGTGAGAGACGCTCTTGAAGCCCACGCCGTATGCAACTTCGCTTACCGAACCGGCCTGTTGGGCCAGAAGCTGGGCCGCGCGCTCCAGGCGGAAGGTGCGGATCAGCGCGGACGGCGATTCGCCGAGCGTCTGCTGCAGGCGACGATACAGGTGCACCCGGCTGATCCCTACAGCGCCAGCCAGTTGATCGACGGTGAAGTCCTCGTCGGCGAGGTGGGCCTCAATTGTGGCACGCACCAACTCAAGAAACGTGCGGTCTACGGAGGACGCCTCCACCTCTTCTGCATGGAGCGACACCGGGGCATCACGAAACCGCTCGCGGAGCTGCCGGCGCGACCGTATCAGGTTGCTGATGCGTGCCTTGAGCTCATCGACGTCGAATGGCTTCGTCATGTAGTCGTCCACGCCTTCTTGCAGCGCATCGATCCGGTCGTACATCTCGGCGCGTGCGGTGAGCAAAATGACCGGAATGAAATCCGTTGCGCGCGTCTCTTTGAGCGCCTGGCAGAGTTCCAGACCGTCCATTTCGGGCATCATCAGATCGGAAAGTACCAGATCGGGGAGATGGGTGCGCGCCTGCTCCAGGCCGTCTCGGCCATTGACGGCTTCGAGAACCCGATACTCTTTTGCCAGGTGCAACCGAATGTACGTGCGAACCTCGGCGCTGTCCTCGACGAGCAAAACGGTGGTTCGGTCGGCGGCCTCGGCTGCTGCGCCTGTTGGGTCCGCAGGCGATGGTTCCGCGCGGCTAGGCGATCGCACGTCGGAGTCCTCGGCCCTGCGGGTGTCCATCCCAGAAAAGAGCACCGCGGGGGCTTCTTCGGGAAGCAGGTCGGGCGGCGTCCCGCCGTCTATCATCTCATCCGGCCGGAGGTGATCGTGCCCACGCCGTAGCATCAGCGTAAACTGGCTCCCGAACCCTTCCTCGCTTTCCACCATGAGCGTGCCCCGGTGCAGGTCGACCAGCTCTTTGGTGAGCGCCAGTCCAACCCCGGAGCCCGCCGGCCCGTGTGCGCTATCGGTTTCGGTGCGGTAGAACCGGTCGAACACGTGTGGCAGGTCCGTAGCGGAGATGCCGGGGCCGTTGTCACGGATTGTCACGCGCACGTCATCCGCGCCCCGCGCCACAGTAACGCGCACGTTTCCACCCTCGGGCGTGAACTTCAGGGCGTTCGATAGCACGTTGCTCAGGATGGTCTGAAGCTGCTCCGGATGGGCCCACACGGCGGGGCCAGCGGAAGCGTCGGTCGTGAGCGGCTGCACCGATAGGGTGATGGCATTCTGCTCGGCCAGCGGCATGAATGCCTGCACCGCCGCCTCGACGAATGCCTCAATGTCGACCGGGCGCGCCTGCAGTTGCACCTGTCCTGCTTCGAGGCGCGCCACATCAAGCAGCTGGTTGACGAGGTCGAGCACCCGACTGGCGTTGCGGCGGGCCATCTCCACCTGCTCGCTGACGGGACCGGGAAGCGCCCCGTAGAGCCCGTCCCGCAGGTCATCGAGCGGGCCGAGGGTGAGGGTCAGCGGCGTGCGGAACTCGTGCGAGATGTTGGCAAACACGCGCGTCTTCGCGTTGTCGAGCGACCGGAGCGCGTCGGCCTGGGCCAGGACCGTCTCTTTTTCGGCCTGGAGCTGCTGCGTCCGCTCGTCCACGAGTGCGTTTAGCATGCGCTGACGGCTCTTCAGCGTGCGGATGCGAATGCGATACGCAACGACCCCAATGCCCAAGAGGCCCAACGCGCACAGCCCCGCAAACCACCACGTCTCGGTAAACCGGTGCGGCACAGTGAAAGCGAGGGTGGGCCCTGCGGATTGCCACACGCCGCCTGCGTTCATGGCCTGGAGGTGGAACGTATAGTCCCCTGGCGGCAGCCCGCCGTACGCCACCGCACGGGCCGCGCCCTGGTTCACCCAGCCGGCATCGCGGCCGTCCAGGCGCGTGCGGAAACGGACGAGCGACGGCGCCCGCAGGTCCGGGGCGGTGTATTGGATGATGAGCGTTCGCTCGCCCGTGGGAAGCTGCAGGCCGCCGGTAAGGGCCGGGGCGGTGCCCTGTGCGGTCTCCAGCGCCTCGATGTATACCGGAAGCGGCTCGGCATACTGCTGCGCGTAAAACGCTGGATCGACGCGGGTAACCCCGCTGAACGACGGGAACCAGAGGCTCCCATCGCGGGCATGCGCGACCTCGACCAGCTTGTTGCTCGATCCCAGATGGCCGGCCGACGGGAGCAGCTCCACGACGGCCACGCGGCCGCGCCGCCCGTCCAGCACCGCGTTCACGTCGTCGTACGAGGCCCGATAGAGCGCTTGTCGCCCACTCAGCCAGAAGAACCCGAGGGCATCTAGCACGACGGCCGAGAGGTGGTTGGCGGGGAGCCCATCGTCGGTGCGCAGCGCCTGCACGGTGCCCTCACGCAGACGAATGAGTCCGCCGCCCGCGGTGGCCACCCACAGCGCGCCCTCGGGCCCGTTCATCAGGTCGCGCACGGCGTGGCCCGCCCCCGCATCATCCGCCGGGCGGACGAGTGCGCCTGTTGCCTCACGAATCCAGAGGCCGTCTTCGGTGCCCACCCAGAGCCGTCCGCGCGGCCCGCGATGAATCTGGTACACGCGTCCGGTGGCCTGCATGGAGTCCGTGACCGTATCTCGGCGACGGTCGTAGCGGTACACGCCCCCAGCCACATCCCCCAGCCAAAGGGCATCGGCATCCGCCGGATCGGTGTGAAGCGCCCACAGGTTAGCGCCGCGTGTCGACCACGCGATGCGGGCCGTTCCTGCGTCCAGCCGCAGCAGGTGGCGGCCCACAAGCGCCCAGCGGTGCCCCTGGGCATCGGCGACGACGTGGCCCAGTTGGACGCGGCCGTCGTCGCTCATATCGGCGCGCAATCCCGGCGGCGCAGACGGCAGCCGGACCGTCTGCGGGGTGATGTTTCCGTCCTGGATGACGGTCAGGTTGGGCCCCTTCACGCCCCACTCGCTGCTGACGAGGATTGCGCCGTCCGGGCCTTGCACGGCACGAAGCGCAAACCGAGGAAGGCCGTCAGCCGTGCTGAACCGCCGGAACGGTTCTTCGGTGACCTGGATGAGGCCCGAGCTGCGTGAATGGAGCCACACGTTGCCCTGCCGATCTTCGAAGACCTGCTCGACCCAGGTGCCCCCTGCCGGCTCGATGCGTCCCAGCTCCACGCCGTCGCGTTCGATGGTGATTACGCTGAGCACGCCGTCTTTCATGCGCTGTACCCACACGCGCCCGACGCGGTCGACGAGGCGCGCAATGGCGGACGCGCCGTTCGACCAGAACCACCCGCGCACGGTGCCATCGGCACGGGTGAGCACGACGCGGACGCGCTCGCCAGACCGAGCGGCGGCCAAATCCTCCACGGAATGAAAGAGCGGCCCGTGCTGCGTCGCAACGAAGCCCTGCCAGCGCTCATCCGGCACCGGCACAAATCGCTGCCCGTTCCACCGCGCCACCACACCCGCACTGATGAGCGTCTCGGGACGACCGGGCGCATCCTCGGCGGCGAGGAGCGTCCATATCGTACCATCGGCATCGGCCACGAGCGGCGTCCACACGTCGCGGATTGGCTGCGAGACGTGCGTCCACGACGTGCCATCGAAGCGAGCGACGACCGGGCCGGTACTTGCCATCCACAGCGTGCCATCCGCCTCCTCGGCAAATGCCTGCACCCAGTGGCCGTGCAGGATGTCGCTTAGGTCGTACGCCGTCCACGTGCCCTCGCGCAGGCGGTAGACCCACCCGTCGCGGCCGCCGGTCCAGAGCGCGCCGTCGTGGGTTACGTACAGCCCAAGGAGGTCGTGGCTGCGAAAAACCGGCGTGGTATCGGTCGTATACCGCGTAAACCGGACGCCATCGAAGCGCACCAGGCCGTCGAACGTCGTGATCCACAGGTAGCCATCGGGCGTTTGGGCGACCGCTTTTAGGGGCGTCGGCAAGCCTTCATTGAGCGTCCACCGCCGCACGCGGAAGGAGACGTACCGGTCGGTGCTGCGCGACGTGTCGGTTGGAAGCGCGTGGATGACGACCACGGCGAGCGGCCCGGGCGGCACGCCCCCCTGTACCGGCACACCCGCCCACAGCCACACAACCATCCACCACCCAAGGCAATGGACGCTACAGCCGGTGCCGCTGAGGAATGCTGTGGTGCGCATCGCTCCGTGAGGCGGGCGCCGTAGCATGCTGTGCAGAACGTACGGCCTGCGCCGCCGCAACGGCAACCATTGGACAAGAAAGGGCTTGCTTAGACTGTGTTTGAAATCCCCTCGCGGGCTCGCGCTCACGTTGGTTTTTCAAGCACAGCCTAGCGGAGCATACCGAATCCCTGGTCATCAAATTGTAACGTTTTCAGCTGCCAGGCCGTGTCGTTCGGTACGTCAGAGCTGATGCGGGGCCGCGGGCACGAGGGCGGAGGCCTCCAGCGCCTCCTCAGCATAGAAGCGGATGGTGCCGTCCGCGGCGACCAGCCACACCTCTTCCGCGCCCGCCGCGCGGTAGAGCGCGCGCTTCGCGGCCATCCCCGCCGCCGTATTCGCTGCGCTCAGCACCTCCACGCAGATCTCCGGCGCGAGCGTCGAGGGGTCGCCCGTGGCTTCCATCGCCGACCGGCGCGCGTCACTCATCCACACCACATCGGGCACCTTCACGCCTTCCGGCGTAGCCAGCGCAAACTCCGGCGCGACCGTTCCGGGGGG
Source organism: Salisaeta longa DSM 21114 (assembly GCF_000419585.1). Lineage (NCBI taxonomy): Bacteria > Pseudomonadati > Rhodothermota > Rhodothermia > Rhodothermales > Salisaetaceae > Salisaeta > Salisaeta longa. The sequence continues at coordinate 70,045 of NZ_ATTH01000002.1, read as the reverse complement.
CGCATGCGTGCGGAGCACCTCCTGGATGGCGGCTTGCTGGAGCGAATGACGGTTGGAATGCGGGCTCAAAACCAGCTGATCGGCGGCGTTGGTTTCAACTTTGTACGGCAGGTCGCGCAAGAGCGGATCGTCGGTTAACGCCTGCCAGCGGGCCTGCACATCCGTCGCGGGTATAGGCATAACGCATCAAGCAGCGATGAAGGACGCACGTGGGCATTAGGTCTTATGGGAAGGCGGGGCGCCGGGTTGCACGTAACGCCGGCCTCCTGCCGCACACGTACAAGATGCTGTTTCGGTCGCTGTCTTTTCCATCGTCGACGCCCGCCGTTGCCATGCCCCTCCTTCGATTGGTTCTTTGTGGGAGCCTCCTCGTTGCCCTGACGGCCGGCGTGTCGCCCAGCGTCGCGCAGGATGCCTCGTCGTGCATCGACGCCTCGTCGGTGGCCTTCAGCACGCGCGGCTGGGATACCAACTTTTGCAAGCACAGCGTACCGTACGACGAAATTCAGTCGGGGGGCGTGCCGCGCGACGGCATCCCGCCCATCGACGACCCGGTGTACGTGTCAACTGCGGCGGCCGATGCGTGGCTCGCGGGCCACGAGCCGGTGATCCGCGTAACGCTGAATGGCGCCGCATATGCCTTTCCGCTGCAGGTGCTCATCTGGCACGAGGTGGTGAACACCACCGTGGGCGGGGTGCCGGTTGTGGTTACGTTCTGCCCGCTGTGCTACACGGCGCTCGCGTTTAAGCGTCCGGTGGTTGCGGGCGAACGCCTCACCTTTGGCACCACGGGCAACCTGCGCCACAGCGATCTGATCATGTGGGATCGCCAGACCGAGTCGTGGTGGCAGCAGTTCAACGGTACGGCCATCGTGGGCGCCCTCACGGGCCGAACACTCCCGCGCGTGCCGTCGCAGATCGTGGCCTGGCGCACCTTTCGGCAGGCCCACCTCGAAGGCCGCGTGCTATCGCGCCAAACCGGCCACAACCGGCCGTATGGCCAGAATCCGTACGTGGGCTACGACACCATGTCGCAGCGGCCGTTTGCCTACAACGGCCCCACCGATGACCGCCTCTTGCCCATGCAGCGCGTGGTGGGCGTGCGCCGAGGCACTGCGGCGCGGGCCTATCCCCTGAAGGGCTTACGTACCGCTCGCGTGGTGCACGACACGCTGGGCGGCACGCCGCTGGTGGTGCTGTGGAGCCCCGGCACCGCCTCGGCCTTAGACGAGCGCCGCATCCGAAACAGCCGCGACGTAGGCACCGCCGGCGTCTTTCGGCCGGTCGTTAACGGGCAGCACTTGACGTTTACCGCAAACGCCGACGGCACGTTTACCGACCGGCAGACCGGCTCTACCTGGCGCGTCACCGGCCGTGCCACAAGCGGGCCGCTGGCCGGTACCACTCTTGACACTGTGCCGCATCAGTTCATTTTTTGGTTTGCATGGTCCGTGTTTCACCCGAACACGGCCCTTCACGCCTTCGCCTCTTCCTCTTGACGTACCCGTACCTATGGCCTGGATTGACATCATTGACGAAGCGGATGCCGACGGCCCGCTGGCTGCCATCTACGATGAAATTGCCGATCAGCGCGGCAATCTCTCAAATATCATGCGGGTGCACAGCCTGCATCCGAAGGCGATGCGTGCACACATGGATCTGTACCTGGAGCTGCTGTTTAGCCGGTCGGATCTGTCGCGGGCCACGCGCGAGCTGATTGCCGTGGTGGTGTCGGACGTAAACGACTGCCCCTACTGTGTGGCGCACCACCGCGCCGCCCTGAGGGCCTACTGGAAAGACGATGCCCGCATCGACGCGGTGCTTGCCGGCGACCTCGCCGCGGCCCGGGTAGGGGCCAAACAGCGCGCCCTTATCGATTACGTGCGGCGCCTTACGCGGGCCCCGCAGTCGATGACCGAAGAGCACGTGGATGCCCTGCGCCGCGCCGGTTTGTCTGATGCGGCAATTCTAGACATTAACCTGGTGGCCAGCTACTTCAACTTTGTAAATCGCATCGCCCTGGGCCTGGGCGTATCGGCCGACGCTGAAGAAGTGGACGGCTACGACTACTGAGAAGCCGCTTGGCCCACGCTGTCCCATTGCTTTCATCAACTACAACTGTTTAATCCTCCACATGAGCGAACCCTCCCACGATTTTTCGGACCTCTCGGCCCTGTTCATCAACTGCACCCTCAAAAAATCGCCGCGCAGGTCGCACACCCGCACGCTGCTCGACGTTCCCAAGACCATCATGCAGAAGCACGGGGTGGACGTTGAGATTGTGCGCGCCGTCGACCATCCCATTGCCAACGGGGTGTACCACGACATGACGAAGCACGGATGGGATGAAGATGCCTGGCCTGCGCTCTACGAAAAGGTGCAGGTGGCCGATATTTTGATTCTGGGTACGCCTATCTGGCTGGGCGATAAATCATCGGTGTGTGCGCGCGTCATCGAGCGCCTCTACGGCGAATCGGGCAATCTGAATGCAGCCGGGCAGTACGCCTACTACGGCAAAACCGCCGGCTGCATCGTGACGGGCAACGAGGACGGCATTAAGCACTGCGCCATGAATATTCTGTACTCGCTGCAGCACCTGGGCTACAGCATTCCGCCGCAGGCCGATGCCGGATGGATTGGCGCCGCGGGCCCTGGCCCCAGCTACGGCGACGAAGGCCCCGACGGCCCTGTGGGCTTCGACAACGACTTTACGAAGCGCAACACCACGTTCATGACCTGGAACCTGATGCACCTTGCCCGGATGCTGCGCGATGCGGGCGGCTTTCCGGCCCACGGCAACCAGCGCGCGGCGTGGGATGCGGGCGCGCGCTTCGATCACGAAAACCCGGAGTACCGGTAGGCCCTCTGGACCATCAGCCGACACCACACACAGTTTTTTGTCAGGCATGTAACGGTTTCCGAGCATCACATACCAAAGGGCACGTCTGGCAGGCACGCTACGCAAACGGCGGGCCTGTCGTCATTCCTCGCTCCATTCAACCGATCCCTTTTGGTTATGTGTAACGTAACGAAGCATCGCATGTGCGGCGTCCGTCTGCTACTTTCTGCTTTTGTCTTGCTGTTCTTTGGCGCATCGGCTGCCTTCGGCCAAGCGCCATCGAAGGCTGAGAAGATGGCGCGGCTTAAGATGATGGCGCCCGCCAAGGGCTACGTGAAGGCGCACAAGGGCGTCAAGGAGCCCTTCACCTTGTTAGGCGGCCCTATCGAGGTAGGCATTCAGCAGCCAAGCGGCGGTGTCTTTGTTGCCCTTCCCGCCCAGCGCACACTCGACATGTACGTGTTTGGCACGCCGCAAATGCCGCGTTCGTTTGCGGGCACGCCCGGCGTAAACGGCCTACCGCCCATGGCCCGCGCCACAGCCGACGGGGCCTACACCAAAGCGAAGCCAAAGTCGCCGTTCGGTGACAACTACACCGTCATGCCTGGCGGTACGCTGAAGCTGCAGGCCACGGATGCGACCGCAACAGACGCGGCCGTAACCGACGACAAGGTCCAGATGATGGCGGAATGGAAGGACAAGCAGGGCAACACCTACGCGGTGCGCTGCTGCAAAATGCTCGCCACGCACGGCATGGAGTTTCCCACGTTTGGCGGCGTCGTTACCAATCACATCCTGCATGGCTTCACGCGCATCGGCACGGCGCAAATGCCCAGCGAATACACCTACTTTGCGTTCTGGGGCATGGGCGAAGTGATCAAGAATGGAGAAGTAATCGATAAGCCGCGCCTGGTGCATGGCATGCTAACGGAATACGTGCGCGGCGAAAACTACAAACTGGTGACCGACGAGAACGTGGGCCCCACACGCCGCCATTTTCACCTGATGGTTGCCCCCTTCATGCCCGATCCGAAGAATCTGTCGTTCAAGAAGAGCCCGGTAAACACCGGCTTCACGATGAAAAATGGCATGAAGCTGCCCTTCTGGCACGTGATGTTTGAAAACCTCACCATCAACGGCCAGCGGCAATAAGCTGGGCCCGTTGCCCGGTAGCCCGTGCCGGTACCCGCGCTATCTGTCTTTTATCTCTTTCTTTTCCTATGCGCTTTATACTCGATGCTGTACCTTCTCGATGGTTGGTAGGCCTTGCAGTTGTGGCCCTTGCGGCCGGTCTTCTGGCGAGTCGTCCGTACCACGGCCCGACGGAGGTCCAAGCTGCGTCGCCACCTGCAGCGGTTGTTACCATGACGAACACGCTCAAGTTTAGGGCCGACACCGTAACCGTTACGGTGGGCGAAACGGTGCAGTGGAAAAATACGTCCGTCATTGCTCACACGGTGACCGCCGACCCGGCGGAGGCCACGCTAGAGGCGAGTGTCCGGCTGCCGGATGGGGCGGAGCCGTTCGACTCGGGCATGATGGATGCGGGCGCCACGTTCCGCCATACGTTCACCGTGCCGGGCACCTACGGCTACTTCTGCAAGCCGCATGAGGTGACCAAGATGCGCGGTGTCGTGATTGTCAAGCCGAAGGGTTGACCCAGCGCCTCCCTCCGTTGCCTCACACACGCGCTGCCCACATTCTAGCGTGCGCTGGGTGCTCTCCCTACTGCCTCCGAGGGACGTCGTATCAGGCACCTTGCGCCCTGCGGGCGTCCGCCACCTGGTGGGCGCCCGTTTTCGTTGCGGCAAAGTCCTTGGTGGGGCCTACAGCGCCGCCTGCTGCACTATGCCATTGGGGGTGACGGAAAACACCGTGGCGTTGGGCACCTCGGTCCAGTCCTCGTCGGTAATGCGCTCCGACGCAACCGTAACCGACCGGTAGGCCGCGGGCCCCGGATGGGCGTGTGCTTCGCCGCACATCGGGCATTCGAACGGCGCGGTGCGCGCGATGCGCCATAGCGACCGGTTGAGGCGGCTGCCCACCAGCTGCGTACCATCGGTCCACAGCAGATTCAAGGCCAGCGTGTGCTCCATATCGTCCGGCAGGCCCGCGGGCACCCATTGGTCGATCTGATGGATGGCTCGGCCGGTAATGTCCTGCAGGCTGGCCTTCGGGTATGTTCGGCGCATCTGCAAGATGTACGCAAACACGTGCTCGCTGTCGGTGCTGCCGCCCACGGCTTGCTGCAGGTCGTCGTCGAGGGCCGCAAGCAGGTGGGGCTTCACTTTCTCTTCGAACGCTGGCACATGGCCGTTGTGAATAAGCAGCTCGTCTCCTATCCGAAAGGGGTGCGTGTTGGTGTGCGCCGGGGTGCCCACGGTGGCGCGCCGCACATGCCCGAGCAGTGTGGTGCCGGTGGTGTTGAGCGCTTCTTCTCGGTATGCGGGACTTGATGAAGCGGGGCCCACTTGGCGGAAACAGTGCACATCGCTCGTGTCTACGCGGCCCATGCCCCAACCGTCGGGGTTCGACAGCCCGCGCGCATCCTCACGGCTTTGGTCGATCAGAGCGTTTTGCGCGTCGAGCAACGCACACGCCGCCTGCGTTGGGTGGGTGGCCTGGAGTCCGTACAACCGGCACATAAGCAACAGCGATTGGTGAAAGAGCGGCGTGGAAGCCGTTGCACGAACACACCGCCCGCTTGTTTATTCCCATGAGACCGTCCGTGATTTGTTTTGCAGATGCCCACTGAAAACGCTGATACCTGTCCCGATGTGACGCTTGCCCCGATGTAACGCCTTCGGCCCTCGTTTCACCCAACCATACGACGAGACTGTTTTGTCTTCTACAACTTCAGATGCGCCCTACGACCCCGATGCCGTGGTGGCGGGCGACCGCGCGGCGTTCGAGGCCCTTGTGCGCCACGAGACGCCCCGCCTGTTTCGCATCATCAAGCGGTATGTGTCGGACGATGAGTCGGCCCGCGGCCTTACGCAAGAAACGTTCTTGCAGGCCTACAAAGGCCTCGACGACTTTCGGGGCGACTCGAAATTGACCACCTGGATTTTTGGCATCGGCATCAACCTCGCCCGCTCGCATGTGCGCAAGCGCCGGCGCGAGCAGCCCATGGACGAGGACACGATGGACCGCCTCCAGCCGCAGTTTCGGATGGGCCACTACGTGGATTCCTTCGATCCGTGGCACCCGGAGCAGTCGACCGAGCGAAACGAACGGAAGCAGCTTGTGCGCGATGCGCTCGACGAGCTCTCGGACACGTACCGCGAGGTCATCATCCTACGCGATTTGGAGGAGCGCTCGACCAAAGAAACCGCCGAGCTGCTAGACATCAGCCGCGGTGCGGTGCGCGTGCGCTTGCACCGGGCCCGCCAGGCGCTGCGCTCCTTACTGACCCAGTATTTTTCTGACGACACCGCTTAACCCCATGACGAATCCCCTTACGGCGCTGCGGCGACGCTTCATGCTTACGTGCAAAGAGGTGAACGACTTTCTGGTCGCATACCAGGAGGGCACGCTCGATGCGCAAACGACCCGGCAGTTTGAGCGCCACATCAGCAAATGCGATAACTGCCGCAACTACCTTCAGCAGTACAACAAAACCATCGAACTCGTGCAAGAGGCCTGCGCCGACGAGACGGATGACGAAGCTGCCCAGGAGCTTGTTGCCGAGACTATGCACTTTCTCCGAGAGCACCTCGACGATGCGGACAACGGTTCAACAGACCGCACGGGCGGCGATGGCTCGCGGGCATAGGCGCGGGCACAGGCGCCGACTGATGCGATAGGGCTGATGCGATAGCGGGCCCCGGGTGGGGCATACTCCGCGCTATTGCCGGTCGGCCCACAGACGCTTCATGACGCGGTATACCTCGCTGGCCCGATACGACGACCCAACCTCCGGGTGCTGGTCCGATACGCGCTTCTCGGCGGCCTCACGGAGCTCCTGAAGCTCTTTGTCGCCCATCGCCTCTAGTTCTTCCTGGGTGCGCTCCGTCAAAAACATCTGATAGCCGTCGAGCTTCAGGGGCGCGTCGTCGCCTTCGTTTCCATTCGCCGCCTCCGACGCCCGCGCGCCGTTGCCGGCTGCGTCGTCGTCGGGGACGCGGCGGGCCTTCAGCCGCTTGATTTCGTCCTGACTCACCGCGGGCTCTACGTCCCGATTGGAGTGAATCATGAAGTTGATCGCGACGGGCGTGCGGCCTTCGCGCTCCACGTGATACGTGAACAGGATGTCGCACTTCTCCTTGATCTCCTCACGCGCAGGCTCCAGCACCTTCGCTTTGACCTGCGAGAACGACCCGGTGTATTTGTGCGTGATCATCAGCAACTCGCGCAGCCGCTCCACGGTAACTCGATAAAACCCGAGGCCCTCGCGCATCTTTAGCATCTCGTAGATGCGGATGGAGTACTGACTTCGCAAGCGCATCACATACTGCAGCTGGTAGATGGTAAACCGCCGCCGCAGCTCCAGCAAAAACGGCCGCATGTCCTCGTTAAACTTTGCCTGGATAGCGCCCGATCCCTCCGAATAGCGGCACGTGGAGAGCAAATTGTAGCCCTCATACTCCCGCAGGCCCTCGGTGTCGGTCGTGCGAATCTCAATTTTCTGCGCCAGCAGCTTCTGGCAAATCTCCTCGCCGCGACTGTACAAGTCCTTCGAGCGCGTTTCGGTCATCTCCCGAATGTCGCGGATGTGAATCGTTTGCACGTCGAACGACTCGTCGTCTTTCTTCAACTGCGCAATCATCATCGCGATGATGCGGTGCTCCGTGGGCGTCCAGTCGTATTTCGCCGTTACAAACCGATTCGACTTGACAACGAGCTCGTCCTGCGAGGCAAACTGTATTTCCTTCTGCGTACTCATGCGACCGTGCAGGCGCTCCTTCTGAAGAATCGAGCAGAGGCAGCAACGGGCCTCCTTACATCGTACGGACGGGCGACGGCCGGGCCGTGCTGCACGGACAACCGTGCGGGAATCGTACCGTGTGTGATGGTTTCGTACCGAATACCGCTGTATCTGGGTGTTTTTGGGGTAATACCTGCGGATAGTGTACTGCAGAGACGCCAGAATGGCCATGCTCGGTACGAAACTCGCACACTTAGCTGCTGCCGCTTCACTTTTGAGCCTCACGCAGCCCGTTAAACCCGCCCTTGAGGCACGATCCGCGGCTGCTAGGCGGGGGTGGTACGATTCTCTCACACTTAGGAGCCTACGGGTACGATTCCCTCACACTTAGCATCGTCTCGGTACGATTCTCTCACACCAAGTACGAAAGTGTCACACTTAGCCCCCCGTCTATCGCTGTTAAACGGGGGTGGGGTACGATTCTCTCACACTTAGGGTACGAAAGTGTCACACTAACGGTACGATTCCCTCACACTTGGAAGATGTCCGGTACGAAAGTGTCACACTAACGGTACGATTCTCTCACACTTAGGGTACGAAAGTGTCACACTAACGGTACGATTCTCTCACACTTAGGGTACGAAAGTGTCACACTTGCCCACATCGAAGCGCTTGGGTTTGCTGGACTTAGCGAAGGGGTGTAATATAGTTAATGGTATAATAGAATAATATAGTAATAGGGCGCGCGGCATTTTTGGCTTGAAATGTCCGGTTTCACTCGCGCGTTTTTGCCTCTGATCTGCTACGGATTCGTGTCTTTGTCTCCGCTTCGTTCTGCTGCGACTGTCTCCTCTAACACCTCGTACAGGCGGCTCTCCTCGCCCTTCTCTCTAAACTCTTCAACGGCAAGACGCAACGCGGCCTCCACAACCACACCCTTGTTGAGCTTCGGATCTACTGACAGAAGCTTGACCCATGCAGCCCGCCAAGCCTCAGCAACCGTTTCGTCAATGTGAACGCCGATTTTCTGCCGGTTGATGGTTTCTGCAATGGGGAATAGCGCTGATTCAGGGGTCGGGGCTTCGTCTTTTGATGCTCGCGGCGATGGCTCCTCGGACGACTGAGCATCGCCTGACCCCCCATCATCTTCTTCAAGGTCGAGATCAGGAATTGAAAGCACACTACGCCGTGAATCGGTGTCTTTCTTCGGCTTTGGCATGTTGAAAACCTACGGGGCTTGCTAGAAAGGATGTGGAGGGATTAACCAACACCGAGGCCTATCCCGCTGGTACCGGCATCCCAACACCCGTGCGTTCCACGACTTCGTCGACCAGCGCGTTGTAGTACGCACGAACATCGGTGCCCGAAGCGTGTTCGTGGAGGTCTCTTCCTGCCGTCGCTTCCACGATGCGTGCCCGCAGCGGAATTTTGGTGCTGAACAGCTTGCTTCCGTACGCGTCTTCGAGCTGGGCCACACCTTCCTTCACCTGTCCGAACCGCCAGTCGAGGTTGTTCATCAGAATGCCCAGGATGGAGAGATCCTGATTGACACGTTTGATCGTCTTCGCCGTCTTGATGAGCTGCCCCAGACCGTCCATTGAAAACTCGTCTGCTTTGATGGGCACGATCATTCCATCGGCGGCGGTGAGGCCGAGCATGACCAGCGTTCCGAGGGAGGGCGGGCAGTCGATGAGGCAGAAGTCGTACGCATGCGTCTCGGATGCTTCAACCTCTTCGAGGCGATCATTCAGCAGAAACAGGTTATTGGCAAGTTCTGCATCCGCGCTCGACAAGTCCATGTTGGCTGGCACGAAGTCGAAGCCAATGTGCGACGTTTCGATGAGGTCAGCCAGGGGCCAGTCGGCGGCACCCGTCCGGTCTTTCTTCTTCGCCACGAGCGAGTCGTAGACCGACGCTTCATCCTGCGAAAGCTGGCGGCCCAGCATCCACTTTGTGGCGTTCATCTGCGCGTCGAGGTCAACGACCAGCACGCGATAGCCGCGGTGGTGAAGAAAGGTTGCGAGCGCAACGGTGGTCGTGGTTTTGCCAACGCCGCCCTTCTGATTGACAACCGCAATGGTGTACATGCCGCCTCTCGTGGTTTGATGGTGGTACCGTGGTTCTGTAGTTCCAGCGTTCCATGCTACTATGGTTCTGTGGTACCAAAGTTCTGTAGCACTATGGTACTGTAGAACTATAGTACTGTAGAATCATGGTTCCACGGTACTACGGTACCACAGAACCGGGTATCAGGTGCGATAAAAGGGCTTTTGGTGTCGTAATTGTCGACAGAACCGTAGAATCATAGAACTGCGGTTCCATAGTTCTACAGTACCGCAGAAGTGACGTACCACAATTCTGTGGAACCATAGAATCATAGAACCACAGTTCCATAGTTCCAACGTACCGCGGTCCTGTGGTGCGATACATCATATCGGAAACGCGTGAGGCTCCCGCTCGTGGGGTAGGTCCCTTGCGTCCTTCACCACACGCCGCCCCCATGGCTACGGAACGATCACGGTTTGCGCAGCGCCTCACAGAAGCAGCGGCCTGCGCGGTGTATCCCTGGATTGGCCGAGGCGACAAAATCCGCGCCGACCGGGCGGCTGTCGATGCGATGGAGCAGGTCCTCTCATCGGCACCATACCGGACGTGCATCGTCGTGGGCGAGGGCGCAAAAGACGGCGCCCCAATGCTTCCTCCGGGCGCATGCTACGGCCCCGCAGGCGGCGCGCGGTATGACATAGCCGTCGACCCCCTCGACGCCACGACCCGCACGGCAGCGGGCGCGGATCGTGCCACGACGGTCGTGGCTGTTGCTCCGCAGGGGACACTGCGCGACCTCGCCGCGGCCCACTACCTGATGAAGGTCGTCGGCCCGCCTGCCCTCCGTGGATGCCTCCCCCTCGATGCACCGGTGCCCGTGCTTCTGCGCGCGGCTGCAGACGCCCTCGGCCGCCCCATCGCAGCGCTCACCCTCGCGGTGCAACAGCGGCCCCGGCACGCAGACCTCATCCAGGCCATCACGCAAACCGGCGCCCATGTCCGTCCCTTCGACGACGGCGAGATTCCGCTCACCCTGGATGTCGTCACCGGCCATGGTCCTGCCGACCTGCTGTGGGGCATTGGCGGGGCGCCCGAGGGCGTACTCGCGGCTGCGATGGCACAGGCGGCCGGTGCCGCATTCCACGCGCGTCTCGCACCGCAGTCGGCCGACGAAAAAACGCGCGTGACGGAAGCGGGCTACAGCACAGGCACGCTGCGTGCGAAAGACCTCGTGCGCACCGAAGACGTGGCGGTCGCCGTGTCGGCCGTAACCGATGGACCGCGCCTGAGGGGCGTTCGGGCGACGCCTGAGGCATACGTTGTGCAGACCTGCGTGCTTGCGCCGGGGACGGCGAAGATGCACGAAACCACGTACTCGCGATCCTCGACAGAAGGGAGGTCTAGCCCCTAGCTTCCCCCAGCGACTCGTACACGCAGGCCGTGCGCAGCGAAACGGCCGGCCGCAAAAAAAGTGCGCCCCGTGAGGATTCACGGAGCGCACTCAGCAAACAAAACGTGTCTCTTGGCTACTCGCGCGAAGCCTCAACCACGTCGAGCAAGTTCACATTCTCGTAGGTGAACGTCTGCGGTGCAAAAACACCATCGCTGCCAAACTGCTCGCGCCAATCGGCGTGGTACGCCACCTCCGAGGGCTCGGGCGGCTCCAGGCTAAACGTGACCGTGTAGGCATCGTCTGCGCGCCCAGGCAGCGCGATGTTGCGGGCGTAGTGGAAGCCATCAGACAGGTTCAGGTGCGGAATGAGCGTGACGAAGTTGGTCTGGTCCGTGCGCTCATTGGTAACCTGAGCGTACATCCGGACATACGGAATGAAACCGCCAGCGGGAGACTTCACCGCGGCCTCTTCCGTCCACGTCGCAAGCACCTCCAGGTGCAGGTCGGATGCAATGGCCGCTAGGTTCTGACTTTTCGGGGTCACGTCGCCTTCAGGTGCCCCAATAAACGTGAAGCGAATCCCGGGATCAATCACTTCCTCACCAAGCACCAACTCCTGCGCATGGGCCGAGGGGAGGGCGAAAAAGGCGAGCAGGACAAACGCTGCGATCGTGCGAGACAGGGTACGCATGGATTGTTCGTTGTAGTGAACAGGCAAGATATAATCGATCTAAATAACATACGCGACGCGTTGCTAGAAGTCGACGGCTCATTGAATGTTCACGAAGCAGCGTTAAGGGGCCTCAGAAGCGCTGTACGGACCGTAGCTGATGGACGGCACGTCGTAGCCCAGCAGGCGCGTTTGTACCCAGGCCACCGCATCGCGCTGAAAGACGGCCAGCGCGGGCACAATCATCATAAGCACGGCCGTGCCAAAGAGAATCCCCAGCCCGAGGCTCACGGCCATTGGGATGAGGAATTGCGCTTGCACGCTCTGCTCAATAATGATCGGGAAGACGCCAAGAAACGTAGTGAGCGACGTGAGGAGGATCGGCCGAAAGCGTACCTGCCCCGCCCGCACAACGGCGTCAACCCAATCGGTGCCTTTCGCGCGCTCCTCGTTGGCAAAGTCCAGCATCACCAGCGCGTCGTTCACAATCACGCCGCTGAGGCCTACGATACCGAAGATGCTCAAGAGCCCTAGTGAGATGCCCAGCACGAGATGACCGATGATCGCGCCAATCCACGCAAATGGAATGGTACTCATGATAACCAGCGGCTGCAGGTACGAGCGCATGGGGATGGCAAGCAAGGCATAGATGGCAAAGATCGCTAGCGCAAATCCAATGAGCAGCGACTGTTGCGCCTTGCGCTGCTGCCGTTGCTGGCCACCAAACTGAAACGTGAGCCCTGGAATTTGCTCTTTGATATTGGGCAAGATGCGCGATTCTAGCGTGGCCGTCACCTCTTGGCCCGTTACGATGGCCGCGTTCACATCAGCCGTTATCGTAATCACGCGCCGCCCGTCTTGTCGGTTGATTTGGGTGGGCGCATAGCCGAGGCTCGCATGGGCCACCTCCTCCAGCGGCACCTGTGCACCGTTGGGCGCCTGGATGCGGTACTGGTAGAGGTCTTCAATGGCGTTGCGCTGATGATCGGGCAGGCGTACGTACACCCGCACCTCGTCGCGCCCGCGCTGCAAACGGTACGATTCGACGCCAAAGAACCCGGCGCGCACCTGCTGCGCGAGGGTGTTGAGCGTAAGCCCGAGGGTACGAGCAGCCGGTTTGAGGCGGAGGTTCACCTCGCGCTGGCCCTGGGCCCGGTCGCTCTTGATGTCAAACACGCCCGTAAAGCGCCCCAGCGAGTCTTGCACGGCCCGCACGGCGCGCTCAAGCTGCTCAGGCGTACCAGCGGAAAGCTCGGCGGATACCGGTTCTCCAATCTGCACCACATTGGCCGTAAACACGAGCGAGCGCACGCCAGGTACCGCACCGGTTGCTTTACGCCACGCCTCTTCAAACTGCGACGACGTTACGTCACGCCGTTCCGGGTCAATCATCTCAAAGCTCACTTCCGCCACATTAGCCTTTGTAGCGGTAAACCCGGCGCTGTTGGGGCCGCTGTTGGCCCGCGGCTGCCGCCCGACGGTTACGTACAGGTTGTCGATGAGGCTACCGCGCGGCACGCCCGCCTGCCGCTCCAACTGGTGGATGGCAGCGTAGCCGGTGCGACGGAGCTGCTCGGCTACGCGCGCGGTTTCTTCAGGCGTAGTCCCGGCCGGCATCTCCAGTTGGGCCGACACCAACTTCCCCTGAATCGCGGGAAAGAATTGGAATGGAATGTAGCCATTTGCCACAAAGCTAAACGCTACGATGAGCAGTGCGAGACCGCCCGAGAGGGTCAGGCCGTACCGACGCGTAGCAAACCGCAACGCATGCTTTAGCGGACCGGTTACAAACAGTCGCAGCCGCGCGCCCACCCAGGTGCGGGCCCGCTCTAGGCCCTGTGCCACCATGTTGCGTGGCTTTTGGGTGCGGTCGACCAGCGACAGGTGGTGCGGCAGGATAAGCAGCGCCTCCAGCAGCGACAGCGCCAGCACAATGATGACGATGGCCGGGATGTCGCTCAAAAACTTTCCGATGGTGCCCGCCACAAACAATAGCGGCGCAAACGCAGCCACGGTGGTTAGCACGGCAAACACCACCGGAATGCTGACGCGCTTCGCGCCCTGAATGGCGGCCTGCAGGGGCGAGCGCCCGCGTTCCTGCTCCGCAAAAATGTTTTCACTCACCACAATGGCGTCATCCACCACGATGCCAATGGCCAGGATGAAGCCAAAGAGCGACAGCAGGTTGATCGAGATCCCGACAAACTGCATGATGGCAAATGCGCCGATGAACGACAGCAAGATGCCCACCGACGACCAAAACGCCAGGCGCGGCTCCAGAAACAGCGTGAGCGCGACGATGACGAGGAGAAGCCCCAGCAGTCCGTTTTCAATGAGGAGGCTCAGGCGGCTGCGCAGGTCGCTGGCGTTGTTTTGCCAAATGGCCGCTTCGATGCCCGCGGGCATCGTGCGTTGAAGCTCGCCGTCCAGGTACTGCTTCACAACCTCCTCAATGGCCAGCACCTGCTCGTCGCCAACCTGGAAGATGTTGAGGAGTACGGCCGGCTGGCCGTTAAAGCGCGTGATGAGGTCGGCGTTTTGGTCGAATCCATCAACCACGGTGGCAATGTCGCCCAGGCGCAGCTTCGTGCCATCGGGCTGCGCGCGAATCACGATGTTCTCGAAGTCGCGCTGCGTGTAGTTTTCGCCCTCCGTTTGGATGGTGACGGTTTGCTCGCTGGTTTCTACGCTGCCGCCGGGCAGGTCGAGGCTGCCCTGCCGAACGAGCGCGGCCACCTCGGCAAGCGTCAGGCCATACGCACGCAACCGTTCGCGCGGCACTTCAATGGAGATTTCGTAGCTGCGCACGCCGCCAATCTGAACCAGCGAAATTTCAGGCTTAAGGGTGAGTTCGTCTTTTGCCTGCTGTGCCAGTTCTTTCAGGACGCGTTTGCTTGCGTTCCCATACAGCGCAAGCTGCAGGGCCTGCTGGCGATTTTCAAGCTGAGCGACCACAGGCTCTTCGGCCTGCGGCGGAAATGAGGTGATGCGGTCCACCTCCTGCTTGATGTCGTTGAGGGCATTTTGGACGTTTGTGCCCTGTTTTAGCTCGGCCGTCACGACGCCCGCGTTTTCCGTGGCAACGCTCACAATTCGGTCGATGCCTTCCACGCCCTGAATGCGATCCTCGATGCGCTGCACAATGGCATCCTCCACTTCCTCGGGCGAGCCGCCGGGGTAGGCCACCTGAATCTGGATGGCGTCGAGCGCGTATTCCGGAAACACTTCCTGCACGGTCGTAGAGGCCGCAATGCCGCCGCCAAACAGCAACAGCACCATCAGTAAGTTGGCAGCAACGCCGTTACGGGCAAACCACTCAATGGCTCGGTTCATCTGCGGTTAGGCGGTTGGGGAAGGGGAAATTGGGCAGGCGGTGGAGGATCGGCGTGCGGGGGCATCATGGCGACACGCGCACCCGCATGCTGTCGGTTTGCACGCGGATGTCGGACGTGATGATGGGCGTGCCTTCGGAGAGGCCCGGGGCAAGGTACGTCTGCTCCTCTACGGTTTGGAGTACACGCACCGTGCGTTCCACGAGCATGGTGTCACCAACCACCGTCCACACCACCGGCGGCTTGCCCGGGGTGCGTACGCGCACGGCGCGCTGCGGCACTACGGCGTATGGGGCGGGGCTGCGGCTCTGGATGTCGACGGTTACGTAGTGCCCCACGGCCAGCGGCGGGCGCTCGGGGCGGTATGGCTGCTCGGGCATCTGCAGGGGTAGGCCGCGGGTGGCGGAGCGCTGGTAGGGCCGCGGAACGCGCACCACCACGTCCACGGTGCGCGTCTGCCGGTCGAGGGCGCCTTCAACACGGTCTACGTAGCCGGTCCAATGAAAGGTAGCGTCGCCGTAGGTGAGGTGCACGCGGGCGGGCAGGTCGTTGGGCCGCCGCCGCGCGCGGGTACTCCACAGGCCCGGAATGAGCGCGGCCGTGCGTGCCGAGAGCGACACAGTCACCTCGGCGGCTTCCGTCGAAAACACGGTGGCGATGGGTGTGCCGGGCGCCACAAACGCGCCCAGATCGGCCTGCTTGGTGCGCACGATGCCGTCAAACGGAACCTGCAGCGACGTGCGGTTCAGGTTGGCGCGGGCCGTTTGCAGCCGGGCTTGTGCGCTTTTGAGTGCCGCCTGCGCCTGTCGCAACTGCGGCTCCTTAAAGATGAGCGACCCCAGGGCCGTGGTGTCTACGTTGGGCGCCTGCCCGGTGCGCTGCTTGATGTTTTGGTATTCCAGCCGTGCAACTTCCACCTGCTGGCGCGCCTGAATAACGTTGAAGCGCGCCTGGGTGACCTGCGCCTGGGCCTGCGCCACGGCGCTCCGGTAGTCGGTGGGATCGATCTGGGCGAGCACCTCGCCGGCGGAGAAGCGGCCGCCGGTTACGAGGGCGTCGCTCACGCGCACGAGGCGGCCCCTTACTTGGGCGTTCAGCTGAATCTCGCGGGCGGGCTCAACAGTGCCGGTGCCCTGCACGGTGAGGCTGCCGGTGCGAACGGTGACGGGCGCCGTGCGCACCAGCGGAGCCTGCGGCGGTGGGGGCTGCGTGGGCGGCTGGGGGGCCAGCACGCCAAGCAACACCGCAAGTCCGATGCTGCCTGCAATGAGTCCGGCCCCAATCAGGTATGATTTCATGGCAATACGGAAAGCAGTGAAGCGTGTCAGTGAAAGAGGCGCGGATCGCTGGGGGGCGGGGCGTCGGTCCAGGCGCCGCCCAATGCCCGGTGCACCCCCAGGCGGGCCTGCACGAGGGCCAGCTGAATGGTCGCCCGGCGCTGTTGCGCCTGCACCAGCGCCCGCTCGGCATCGAGCAGGGCAAAGTAAGTCCCAATGCCGCGCCGGTAGCGCAGCCGCTGGGTGCCGAGGGCGTTGCGCGCGGCGGCCACTTGGGCCTGCACGCGGCGCCAGCGCTCGCGGGCCCGGTTGTACGTGACGAGGGCCGCCTGCACCTCCTGGTAGGCCGTCAGCAGCGTTTGCTCGTAGGCCGCCAGGCGTTGTTTGTACGTCGCGCGCGACACCTCAACCTGCGCCCACAGCGCGCCGCCCTGAAACAGCGGCTGCGTGAGCGACGCCATAAGGTTGGAGAACCACTGTCCGGGCGAAAACAAGTCCTCCAGGCTGCTGCTTTGCAGGCCCACCTGACTGCTCAGGGACACCGTGGGCAATAGATTGGCGCGGGCGGCCCCGATGCGCTGGCGGGCGGCCTCCAGCCGGGCGGCCGCAGCCATCACGTCGGGGCGCTGGCCCAGCAGCTGCAGGGGCACCTCGGCCGGTACGCGGCCCAACCGGAGCGTATCGGGGCCGAGGGGGCCGCCGGTGGTGCGCAGCAGCGCGCGTTCCCATCCGGCGTAGGCGCCCGCGAGGAGGGCGAGCCGCGTGCGGGCATCATGGAACTGGGCGTGCAGGTCGGGTTGTTGGGCGCGGGCCGCGGCGAGCTGCTGCTTGAGCTGATACACGGCAAACGCCGTCGCCTGGCCGCGGGCGTACCGGCTGCGCGTGAGGGCGAGCCGATCGCGCAGCAACGTAATGTCGCGTGCTACCAAGCGCACTTGCGCATCCAGCGCAACAGCCTGAAAGTAGGTGCTCACCATCTGACTGATGGCCGCGAGCCGCGCGCCTTGCAGGTCCGCCGCGGTGGCAAAGAACTCGCTCAGGGCTGCCTTCCGCTGACTGCGAATGCGCCCCCAGAAGTCGATCTCGTACGACAGGCCAAGCGAGGCGGTGTACGTGGTGAATGAAAACCGGCTGGGGAACTGCTGGCCGCCCCCGCCAATGGCTCCGCCAATGCCCGTGTTGGCCGGCTGACTCTGCCGCGTGACCGATCCGCTGC
The DNA here is from genome assembly GCF_000419585.1 of Salisaeta longa DSM 21114. NCBI lineage: Bacteria > Pseudomonadati > Rhodothermota > Rhodothermia > Rhodothermales > Salisaetaceae > Salisaeta > Salisaeta longa. The sequence continues at coordinate 52,405 of NZ_ATTH01000002.1, read as the reverse complement.
CTTGCACGCTCGGAAAGAGCGGCGCCCGCGCAATGCGAAACTGAGCGGCCACCCGCTGTAAGCGTGCGCGGGCCGCTTTAAGGTTGAGGTTGCCCACAAGCGCACTGTCGATGAGCGCATTGAGCGTGGGATCGTGGAAGGCCGTCCACCACCGAAGCGCGCGGTATGCAGCCGTGTCGCGGGCGGTCGGCCGGTCATCTGCAGCAGACGTCGTGGTGTCGGGCAGGGCAAACAGCAGGGAGTCGGGCAGGGGCCCTGCGTAGCTTTCCGGTAGATTTTGGCGGGCCTCGGGCACGGGCATGGTGGGCGTAAGGGAGCACCCCGCGAGGGCCGCGGCGCAACAGACCGTAACGAAGACAACAAACCGAGAGCGCATAGGGCGTGGGGGCTTACGAGGCGTCGCGAGGGGCCAGTCCGTGGTAAATAAGGTCGAAAATATGCGTTTTGCGGGCCTCCACAAACGCCGGCCAATCGTCGTGGGCGGCGGGGGCAAACACGCGAACGGTGGGTTCCATCACAAAGAAGAAGAGGCAGGACGACACAATGGTTAGTGTGGCGTGCTCAGGAGCAACCGGCCGTACGGTCCCCTCAGCAATCGCCGTTTCGATGCGGTTGGTAATGATGCGCGGCGGGGCGCCCTCCATAGACCGAAACTGCCCCATGTGCTCAGCCAGCAGGGTGCCGCCGGAGAGGTTTTCGCCTACCATCAGCTTCACAACGGCGCGATTGTCCTGTATAAAAGAGACGTACCCATCAATGAAGGCGCGCAACGTTTCTTTGAACGTAGCAGCCTCGTGCAGGGAGGCGCCAAACGACTGCATGAAGCGCTGCATGGTGTACGCAAACACCTGTTCGTAGAGCTGCTCCTTGCTGCGGAAGTAGTAGTGCAGCATCGACTTGTTGATGTCGGCGGCATCGGCGATGGCCTGCATGCGTGCCCCGTCGCGGCCCTTGCGCGCGAACTCATGCAGCGCGGCGTCAAAGATCGCGCGCTCCGTGTCGGAGTAGTCATCGAGGGGCTGCGAAGAGCCAGAAGCCATTGGCAAAAGGCACAAGGGGAACAACGAACATCCACATAAACGGATAGCGCGCTGTCAATGTCAACCATCTGGTTGAACAAAATGGTTGACAATGGTGTTACGGATGCGCTTCTATGTGACGGGCCCGCAACGCACGTGCAGGTTGAACGCCGTGTAACGGAGGGAACGCCCCATCATAAATCTGCGTTGCGGGGCCCGACCTCTCTTCTGTCAAACCTTCTGGCTCCGCTATGCCGAATGCCTCTACATCGCTTGATTCTGCTGCGCTATCGTGGACGCCGGTGGCGCAGGCGGACGCCTCGACGCGCGCGACCTTCATCTTTCGGACGTACCTGCACGTAGCGCTGGCCATTGCTGCGTTTGCTGGCATTGAGGTGGTGCTGTTCGCTTCGGGCCTCGCCGGAACGATCGCGCAGGCTTTGTTGGGCGTAAATTGGCTGCTGGTGCTGGGCGGCTTTATGGTGGTCGGCTGGCTGGCGAGCCGCACAGCGCACCGGACGCAGTCGCTCCCCCTGCAGTACCTGGCCCTGGCGGGATTTGTAGCGGCCGAAGCCATCATCTTCGTGCCGCTGCTCTACGTGGCGCACTATGCCGCGGGCGGTGGCGTCATTGAAAGCGCCGCGTACATCACCCTGATGGGCTTTGGCGGCCTCACGGCGCTCGCGTTTTATACGCGTAAAGACTTCAGTTTCCTGCGCGGGGTGCTCATGTGGGGCGGCATCGTGGCGCTGGTGCTCATCGCAGCGGGGGTGCTGTTTGGCTTCCAGCTGGGCACGTTCTTCAACGTCGCCATGGTGGCCTTTGCCGGTGCCGCGATCCTGTACGACACCTCCAACATCATCCACCACTACCCCAAGGACCGGTACGTAGCAGCGGCGCTGGAGCTGTTCTCGTCGGTTGCGCTGATGTTCTGGTACGTCCTCAGCTTGCTCTCCAACGACTAGCGGGCCCCGGGCACTTGCAGCGTATCAGCAGGCTCCACGACCATCGGTCGTGGAGCCTTTTCGCTGTGTAGACGGATCAAAGCTTCGGGGCCGCTCGCGAACGGGCGGCTGGCGTCCTGCCCGGGTGCCGTCTGCTGTATGTTGCCGTAGGTAGAACCATAGAACCACAGTTCCATGGTTCTATGGTTCTGTAGCATATGTGCGCTGCGATTCTGTAAGATAGCACGAACCGCTCGGGCCGCCACACGCTGTCGGCAGCTCAAGGCCTCGTCGATAGGCAGGCGTGCCACCAAATGCGCTGATGTCCTAACACCTCATTACATAGACTTTATACTTTTGTAATATCCGAGATACATAATAATTCATTAAAATAAGAACACTTCTGTGTGTATTATGCGCATACATATCTAATTTGAAAAATTTATATATTAATAGTGACATAATTTGTGAGCATACAGTGACCATTACCCTGTAATGCGGTTGGCGTGCACTGATTACCACCCAGGCGCGCGCTCCCCTGTCTTTTTCCCCACCCGCATTACAAGTCCCGTATGCCTCTATCGGTCCCTTCGTATGTACCTCGTTTCCATGCGCGTCAGTTAAACCCGGCACACCAACGCCCGACGCACCGCTGGTTGCGGCTGCTTCTCGTGGGCATAGTCGTCGTTCTTGCGTTGTGCGTGTCCACTGCACACGGGCAAACCCAGCAAACGCTTTATCCCGGCTTGAAAGGTCAAGCGTTGTTGGATGCTATCCGCCAGGATTACAGCCCAACCAGCACGCTCGGGTATGATGTGGCACGCGACAAACTCTACCGGTATCTCGATACCCGAGACGGCATGCTGATCGGTGTTTACGGCGGGTACTCGGTAGACATCCCCCAAGGGCAAGATCCAAGCAGTACTGCGTATCAAAGTGGCGCGGGCATCAGTGCCGAGCACACCTGGCCGCAGTCGAAGGGCGCCGGCAGCGAGCCGCAAAAAAGCGATATGCACAACCTCTTCCCTGTCAAGCAGTCCATCAACAGTGCACGCAGCAATTATCCGTACGACGAAATATCTGACGCGTCGACCGATACCTGGTATATTCAGGACCAGTCGCAGCCGGACACACCCACAAGCTCCATTGATGGATACAGCGAGCTCGATGGGGCCTTTCCGAATACATCCTACACCTCGCGCTTTGAGCCGCGTGAGTCGCACCAGGGCAATGCCGCGCGCGCCATTTTCTACTACCGGGCTATTTATCCAAATACAATCAGCGACGCCAACTTCTTTGACGCACAAAAAAACCAGCTGCTCACCTGGCATGACGGCGACCCGGTGGACCAGAACGAATACGACCGGAGCGAGTGGATTGAGGGAAAACAAGGCAATGCCAACCCCTTTGTGATAGACCCGACGCTCGCCGAACGTGCATTCTTCCAGACAAGCGGTCCGGCGCTCGCGTTTAGTCAGAGCACGTTCTCGGTGGGCGAAGGCGACGGCAATGCAACGCTCACGGTGACGCTCAGCAATGCCAATGGGACGGCAGTGTCGGCCGACGTTGTATTGCAAAGCAGCAGCACAGCTTCAGCAGCAGACCTTGGGGGGTAAGTCACGCAGACGGTCAGCTTTGCCAGCAGCGCCAGCAGCGGCGCAACGCAAACCATCACCATTTCCCTTTCGGACGACACGAACGTAGAGGGCAGCGAAACCGCTACCTTTGCCTTGCAAAACCCCAACGGGGGCGGGGTTAGCACGCCGGGCACCGTGGACGTCTCCATCAGCGATAATGACGGCAGTGGTACGCCAACCGCCATTTATGCGGAAGATTTTGAGCCGTATGCGACCGGCACCACCAGCCCCGGCAATGGGAAGTGGACCCTAGAGACCAGCACGGCCGATACGGGCTTCATCTTTGAGGTGGCCAACGACGGAACCGATCAGGCGCTTCGAGCCAACGACATTGACGATGGAGATGGGACCACAAGCGTGGTAACGTGGACATCCGAGTCCATCGACATCTCGGCTTACGCGGGTGTTGATGTGGCGCTTACACTGAGCGAAACTGGTGATCACGAGGGGACGGACTTCGCTGATGTTCAGTACAGCACCGATGGCGGCACGACGTATACGACCATTACAAACTGGAACGGCCTCGGCAGCAGCACGCACACGTTGGTGGGCAACCTCCCGAACGATCAGGATTGGGGAAGCGCTACGGTGACCACCGCGGGCCTCTCGGGGACCACACTACGGCTGCGCGTACGACTCAAAAACAACGCAGGATCAGAGGATCTTTTCCTTGACGATATCGCCGTAACCGGCGGCAGCAGCGATGGAGGAGGCGGTGGCGGCGGTACGCCCGCTGCGTCGCTTCTCATCACAGAGGTCATGCAGAACCCGGACGCGGTTCCTGATAGTGATGGCGAGTGGTTTGAAGTGCACAATCCATCCCGTACGCCTGTGGATATGCAGGGATGGACCATACGCGACACGGATACTGACACGCATACCATTGGGAACAGCGTGGTGGTGCCTGCCGGAGGGTACGCGGTGCTGTGCCGCAACGGAACTTCCAGCGCTAACGGCGGGGTGCCCTGCAACTATGTTTACGCGAACATCGCCATTGCTAATGGTGCCGACGAGCTCATTCTTGAAGACGGCGGCGGGACAAAGATAGACATCATTGCCTATGATGACGGGCCCGCCTGGCCCGATCCAACCGGTGCCTCGATGGTGTACACAGGCACCGCAAGCGAGAATAACAACGACGGGGCCCTCTGGACAACGGCTACGGCGTCGCTTGGCCTGACGACTGACAACGGATCGCCGGGCCTGCGCGGCCCCGAGCAGACGCTGGCCGTTACCACCACCCTGCAAAGCACCGCGGGGTGGCGCATGCTCTCGGCTCCTGTAGGCGGTCTTACCGTGGGCGATTTGCCGGGGCTTGTGCAAGGCGTTAGTGGGTCATATCCCGGCGCCGATCCGAATATTTACCTCAGCTACGACGGCCCGGGAAGTGCCACAGACGGCCAGTACTGGACGGCTGCGACAAGCACCAGCGATCCGCTTGAGCCGGGCCAGGGCTTTATTTGGTACGTATTTGCGCAAGACCTGCCCCTTTCCGTCACGACCCGGCAGGCGAGCCCGCGCGTAACCCAGGACGTAACTGTAAGCATTCCGGAATCTAGCGAGTGGCATCTCATTGGCAATCCGTACGCAAACCCCTTCGACCTCTCGGGCCTCAACCTGGGAACTGGATTTTCAAGTACGGTGCAGGCATGGGATCCAACGGCCGGAGACGGCACCGGGAGTTACCGCCTGATTACCCAGGCCACTGATGACAGCGACGTGATACATCCCTGGGGCGCGTTTTTTGTGGAGTATAATACCTTCACCGAGGGGGCAACCACGACTAGATCCGTCACCTTCAATCACACGGGCCAAGCGCCGCGGGCAAGCATCCTCTACAAACGTACGCCGCACGGGGCATTATCGAAGGCAGCCCCCAAGGCCGCCCGCACACAAGGAAGCGTGGCATTTACGCTCACCGGGCAGGCCAGCGGACAAACTGTCACCTATGATGCAGCAACGCGCCTGGTGCTTCGATCTGACGCCCAGGAAGGCCAAGATGCCTACGACGCCAGCAAGCTCGAACCTCTCGGGACAACGTATGGGGTTCTTGCCTTTGGGCCAGTTTCAGGCGACAACCTGCGCGCACAAGCCTCATACGCGCTGGATCTCTCGGGGCAGAGGTTAGAAGTGCCCATGCATGTGCAGCGACAGGGGACGATTGATGCACTCACCGTAAAGGTAAATCGTCTGGCATTGCCCGACGGATGGGGAGCCCAGCTCATCGATCAGGTCGAGGGCAGCACACGGCGCCTCACCGACGGCTTCAAGTATACCTTTGCGCCGCAGGCGAAGGCTACGCAGCAGACGCAGACTACGTCACAGGCGAAAAGAACGCACAGCAGCGCGCTGCCGCAACCGGTTACGCTGACTACGACGCTCCCCAACGCGAAGACACGCGCGGGGTCGAAGGCAACAGCATCATCGCCGCGCTTCATGCTGCACGTAGCGCCGATCGGTGCTCTCCCCGTGGAGCTGTCGGGGCTTACGGCGACCGCTGACAAGCGGCGGGTACGGATGACGTGGCAGACAGCGAGCGAGACAAATAACGCTGGGTTTTACATCGAGCACAAAGGAGATCAGGGCCAATGGACGGACCTGGGCTTTATTGAAGGGGCCGGGACGACGCAAACCCCGCAAACGTATCGCTTCACCACCAGGCGCCTCAACTATGGCCTTCACACCATGCGCCTGCGTCAGGTTGATGTGGACGGCAGCGCGCACTACAGCGACCCGGTCACGGTGCGCATTGCCTTACAGCAGCGCGCGGCGCTCTCGCAGCCCGCTCCGCATCCCTTTCGGCAAGAAACCACCGTGCAGCTTACGGTACGTGCGCCGCAACAGGTGGAAGCCGTGCTCTACGATGTGCTCGGCCGCCGCGTGCGCACTATCTACCGCGGACCGGTGGCCGCGCAGCAGCAAAAACGGTTGCGCATCGACGGACAGGGCCTGGCCAGCGGACTCTACCTCTTGCGCGTCAGCGGAACGGAGTTCACCAAGACGCTCCGGCTGATGCACATTCGCTAAGCAAAGCAGCCTTCGGACCGGCTCGCAGACCTGATTCCCCAGACGCTGTTTCCTTTTGCTGTTCTTCTTCAGCAGCAAAGCCAGAAGAAGCAACAGGGGCTGTGTCGAAAGGCTGTGTGGCAGCTATGCGGCAAGAGCTACGACGCTGCAAGGCACGATCGCCCCACCACAAATCGCAACAGATAGATGCTCATGATGCTACGTTTTTTGCGCCGCCTGGCACTTTTTGTGCTCCTTTGCGCGCTTTTTGAGGCACCTTCCGTACATGCGCAGGTGGGAATGCCGCAGCCGCCCCTTCCACAGAGGGCCGGGGATCTGCCAGGATGGGCTGCTCCACAAGCGCCTGGCCACCGAAGCGCTGGCGTCAGAAGCGCGTCACAAGCTCCTCATAACGCTTTCCATAACAAGACGGGAATTGCAGGGATTGAGCAGCCCGGAGGCGCTCGGCCCAACGCCCCCGCTTTCCCAGCGACGCCTACACCGGCTCCACTCGGCGGACACGCCTGGCTGGCCCTTGCCGGATTGGCGTTTGCTGCGCGAACGCTTAAGAAGAGACGCAAAGGCGCAGCAGACTCAAAATAAAACGGCGGGCCTGGGAAGCCCCAGACACCGCCGTTTGACGAAGTGCACAACGTGCTTCCGATCATTTACTGAACGATCGACAGCCGCTTCGTATAGGTGCGCGATGCGCCCTGTACCTGCACAAAGTACAACCCGCTCGCTAGGCCCTCGGTTGAGAGGCGCGTTTGCAAGCGTCCGTCGGCACCGGTCGTGCCCCGTGAAATGGTTTGCACGCGCTGGCCGAGTACGTTGTAGAGCGATACGCGAACCGCCTGCTTGCCCGGCAGCTGAACCGAGATCGGGACGCTACGTCCAGCGGTTACGGGATGGGCCCCTTGCAGCACGAGGCCCGCTTGCTGCCGCACGGTGATGGTGCGCAGGTCGCTCAGCGTCGCGGTCCCATCGAGGTCTACCTGGCGCAGCCGGAAGGCATGCGTGCCAGGGGATAGCGCCTCGGCCGTGAAGGCATAGCGCTGCGGCGTGGTGGTTGTCCCTGCACCCTCAACAAAGCGGAGCGTGGACCAGGAAGCGCCAGGAGCGCGGTGCTGCACGTAGAAGCCGGCGTTGTTGGTCTCCGAAGCGGTTTGCCACCGGAGGGTGACGGCCTGTCCATTGGCCGTGGCGGTGAAGGCGGTGAGCTCCACCGGCAGGGGCGCGGCGCCCGAAGCCGATGCGATGTAGTCGGTGCTGCTCGATCCGTCACGGCTTCCGACGTAGAGCGTGCCGTCGCTGGCTACGGCCAGTGGATCGGCAAAACTGCTGGTGTAGCCGCCCGCCGACGTGTTGCTGACAATGTCGGCCCCTTCAAACAGCAGGTCGATCTGCTGGTCGCTCGTGCGGATGGTTGCAAATTCGTCGGCGCTGCCTTCGTTGTACGCGACTAGGTAGTCGGTGCCGCCAAACGTGACAAAATCCAGATCCGCTAAGTTTAAGTTATCGTCGCCCGTTGTAAGCGGGCTGCCGCTTGCGTAGGGATCCACAAAGACCTGGAACGTGGGCGAAGCGGCGGTCAAGTCCACCGATACAACCTTTTGGCCGAAATTCCCGTCGGCAAAGGAGTTGGAGTATGCGTAGAGGGTGCCTGCATCATCGATCGCGATGTCGGTGCCTAGCGACAGGTCGGCGTTGGTGGCTACGGCTGTGGGCGTGCCTGAAAGGTCCAGCGGGAGCTTGTAAATGCCATCCTCACGCGTGCCAGTGTCATCGAAGAAGGCGTAGCTGGCAAAGTACAGCTCGCTGTTGTACACCTCCACGCTCAAAACGCCGTCTAGCTCCACGAAGTCGAAGTCCGTGGCATCAGCAACGCTTGTTCGGTAGATGTAATTGGGTTGATTGGTCTCGTTGCTCGCGCGCAGCGAGAAGTAAATCGACCCACTCGTGGCATCGTAGAACACTCCGTCGCACCGGTCGATATTTTCGCTCACCGCTGTGATGTTGCTCTGCAAGGTCGACGGGGCCGTGTGCACCGTCAGCGATGACCCGTCCCATTCGTAAATGCCCTGCTCAGATGTGTTGTAGAATACGACCGTGCCACCGCCGACCTGCGCAAGGCACTGCGCATCGGCCGCGCCGCCACTCGGCGTCAGGTCTGAGGAGGAGGCGTAGATCGAAAACGTTTGTGCAGCTGCCGGTTCTGCACTGCAAAAGAGCAGACCCATGAGCAGCATGCTGCTTGCGAGGTACCGTACCGTTCGATTCATGTGCAAACGTGTGTTGGAAAGTAGGTCAGTGAAAGCGTACCATGCAGCCTACAGGGTAGTGTGCCCGAGGTCAGACATGATTAGCTAAGCCTTTCAAATCAAAGTCAAGGTAATAGATACAAAGAGCAAAATGAAGGATATTTCGGATTGTAATCAAATGATAATGAGACAGGTATTGACGGCCTAATCCCTTATACAAAATAGGCTGCGTAACCGTTTGATAAACCAATGGTAAGTGCGGGGTAACACAAGGAGCGACGGCCGCTCTTTTACTACAAGTCCACCCTAAGCGGTGCTTGTGTTCTGCAAGCGCTGCGTGTTCTCCTCCATCTAATCTGCGATGTGTTCATGCCCCGCGATACGCTGCGCTGTACCGTGCCCCTCGACATCACAAAGGTTCTTCTGCCGCTCCTGTTGTTTTTCGTGCTCGCGCCTCGCCCGGCGGCCGCGCAAGAAACCGGCACCATCACCGGTCAGGTGCGCACCGCCGCGGGCCGCGCGTTGCCGGGCGCCTCGGTAATCGTGCAGGGGACGACCTCCGGACGGGGCGTTCCGCTGGGCGACCAGACCAACGCCACGGGCTACTTCCAGATTACCGGTGTGCCGTATGGCGAGCAGACGCTGATCGTTACCTTCGTCGGCTACCGCCCGTACCGCGAAACCGTTACGGTGGATGGGGACATGCCTGCGCTGTCCATTCGCCTCCAAGAGCAAACGCTTCGCCTGGAGGGCCTTACGGTGACCTCGCAAAAGCGCATCCAGCAGATCCAGGAGGTGCCCATTGCCCTCACCTCGTTCCAGGGCGACTTGCTGGACGACCTGGGCGTGCAGGAGCTCGATCGGTTCGCGGCATACGTGCCGGGCCTGCAGGTGCAAATCCAGAGCGTAAACAACCCGGGCTTCGTGGTGCGCGGTATCACCAGCGACAACGGCGACTCGCGCATTCAGCCGCGGGTATCCGTCTACCAAAACGGCGTTTCCATCAGCAAGTCGCGGGGCTCGGTGGTGGAGCTCTACGACCTGCAGCGGGTGGAGGTGCTTAAAGGGCCCCAGGGCACGTTGTTTGGCCGCGCTGCCCAAATTGGCGCCATCAACATCATCCAGAACCGCGCCGAGAACACGCGTTCGGGGCGCATCGAGCTGGGCACGGGCACCGAAAACGAACGCTACCTCACCGGCTACCTCAACACGCCGCTGGTGAAAGATCGGTTGTTTGTACGGGTGGCCGGCATCTACAACAAGCGCGACGGCTTCATCGAAAACGTGACGGGAGATGCCCTCAACGGAAAAGAAACCTTCGCATCGCGGCTGGCGCTTCGCTGGCTGCCGACAAATAGCACGGTGGTCGATGTCATTGCCAATTACCAGCGCGATACGCCGCCCGGTACGTCGTTCAAAAGCGGCACATTTGCACCGCCCGGAGGCACCACCGACCCGAATGGCATTGCCGCCATGGGCGCCGATCCGGTACTGGCCGACGACGACCTGTTTATCGATCGCACCGTGTGGGATGCTACCGTGCTGGTGGATCAGGCGCTGTCGGCGCGGTGGACGCTTAACACCATCACCGCCTACCGCGAATTCGACTCGCTGGAGCGCTTCGATGCGGATGGCACCGCGGCGCCGGCGTTGCAGTTTGATGAGGATGCCGAGGGGCAGCAGTTCAGCCAGGAGGTGCGCGTAACCTACGAAAGTCCCGGGCGCTTCTCCGGCTTTGGGGGGCTCAACTTCTTCTGGGAAGACGGCTTCCAGCGCGTGCCCTTCCGCACCGATGAGCGCAGCTTCATCGCGCTTCTAAACCCCAACGTGCCGCTCGTTGATGAAAACGGCCAGCCGGTGCTCATCCCGGCGATCCCCAATCCGCAAACCGGCGCCCCCATCCCGCTGAAAGCCTCGCACGAGGAGGCGTTCACCAACTTCGGGACGACCACCGCGGCTGAGGCGTTTATCGACGGCACGGTGGACGTGACCGATGCGCTGTCGCTAACCGCGGGCCTGCGCGGCACTTTTGAGGACATGACGGGAGCCTATGAGGTGACCAACAGCGCCACGCCGGGCCGCCTGGGCGCGCTACTGGGCGCCGCCCCCAACAACCTGTTTGCGCCCACCAATGGACGCCTCTCGGCAAGCGAGACCTTCTGGTCGGCGGTGGGCCGTGTGGCGGCCGATTATGCCATTACCGAGGGAATCAACGCCTACGCCACGGTGTCGCGCGGGCGGCGGCCGAACGTCATCAACGTGGAAGCGGACGGCGCAAACATCCTGGATGCCGAGACGGTGTGGAGCTACGAGGCGGGCTTCAAGGGCTTGCAGCTCAATGACCGATTTGAGTACAGCCTAAGCGGGTTTATCTACGACTACAGCAACTTCCAGACCTCGGTGGTGGAGCTCGACGAAAACGGTGAGTTTATCAACCGTCCCCGCGATTCGGGGGAGGCATCCGCCATGGGGCTGGAGACGGAGGCCCGGTTTGCCATCGCGGACGGCGTCACGGTGTTCGGCAACTACGCCCTCATCGATGCGACCTTTGACGAGACCGATGCACAGGGCGACCCGCAGGAGCTGGCCGGCAATACGTTTCGCCTGACGCCGCGCCACAGCGCAGCAGGCGGCGTGAACGTCGATTATGCCATCACCCCGCGGGTGAATGCCTTCCTGCGCCCCTCCGTTCGGTACAAGTCGAAGGTATACTTCGAGGAAGAGAATGAGGAAAACATCAGCCAGGACGGCTACGCGTTGGTGGATGTGCGCGCCGGGGTAACCGTTGGTCGCTTTCGCGTCGAAGGCTACGTGGAGAACCTGTTCGACGTGGAATACATCATCGACGCGGGCAATACGGGCGGGGCATTCGGGGTGCCCACCTTCATTGCGGGCCCGCCGCGGTTCGTTGGCATCCGGTTATCGGGCCGGTTCTAAACGCACTGTATCGCCGCGTGCACATCCGTCATTCCTTCGTATCTACCCGTTGCCATGAGTACCAATCGCCGTTCGTTTCTCAAGACGTTTCTTCGCGGGGCCGGCTGCTTCGCGGTATCCGTAGCCGTCCCGTTTCGTCCGCTCCACGCGGCACGCCCGCGCCCCAACCCGGCGCATCACTTTCCGCAGGGCGTAGCCTCGGGCGATCCGACGCCGGACTCCATTTTGCTTTGGACGCGCGTGCAGCGGACCGAGCCGCCACCCACACAGCGGCCCGTTCCGCTCACGGTACAGATCAGCCGCACCGCCGACTTCCAGACGGTGCTGGCAGAGCGCCGCGTGACGGCTACCGCGGCCAGCGACCACACCGTGCGCGTGTTCGTGCACGGCCTGCCGACCGATACGGTGCTGTACTACCGCTTTCTGGCACCAGACGGCACGCCCTCGCGGCGGGGCCGTACCCGCACGGCGCCTGCGCCCACGGCCGACCGGCCCGTTCACCTGGCCTTTGCCTCGTGCCAGGCCTACGAGGCCGGATACTACGGCATCTACCGCACGCTCATCCGCGAAGACGAGGCCGCCCCGCCCGAGGAACAGATCGACTTTGTGCTGCATCTCGGCGATTTTATCTACGAGGGCCTCGGTTACGGCGGGGCGCGGTCGGTGTCGCCGTTTCCGGCGGGCGGCCGCCACGGCGACGGCACCTGGCACGCCGAAACGGTGGATGACTACCGTCACCTCTACCGGACGTACCTGTCCGATCCGGATTTGCAGGCCGCCCGGGCGCGCTGGCCGTTTGTGCAGGTGTGGGACGACCACGAGTTTACCAACGATGCCTGGCAGAGCGCCTCGACCTATGACGCGGGCGACGAGCCGGCGCAGGCGCGGAAGGTAGCGGCCAACCAGGCGTGGTTCGAGTACATCCCCGCGCGCCTCTCCGAACACGAAGGGTCGCCCGCCGCGCCCTCACAAGCCGATGACTTTCGCTCGGCGGCCGTTCGCAATGCGCCGCTCGATGCCACCGACCGTACCGGGCTGGTGAACGAGCCGAACAACCGCGCGGCCGTGGGCTCGATGACCATCTACCGCAACTTCCGATGGGGGCAGCACCTGGAGCTGGTGCTCACCGACGGCCGCTCCTACCGCACGCCGCATCCCGTGCCGCCGCCGCTGAACCAGCAGCTGGCGGGCTCCGACCGATACCTCACGCCGCTGGACGTGGTGGAGGTGTTCGACGCGGGCCGCGCGTACAACAACGGTACCCCGCCGGAAACGGTAACGGTGGGCGAACAGGAGATCCCCAACACGCGCCGCACCGCCGCGCCCGGCAGCATGCTGGGGGCGCGCCAGAAGGCGTGGTGGAAGCAGGTGGTGCGCGAAAGCACCGCCACGTGGACGGTGTGGGGCCACGGCGTGCCGCTCATGCCCATGCGCCTCGACCTCGACGCCGTCGACCCGAACGCCCAGACGGTGGTGATGACGACCGACACGTGGGACGGCTACCTGACCGAGCGCCGTGAGCTGCTTGCGTTCGCTAAAGAGGCCGGCACGCCGCTCGTCTCGCTCTCGGGCGACAACCACAATTCGTTCGCGGGGCAGCTCTACCCCTCGTTTGCGGGCGATGGAGCGGCGCCGATGGGCACCGAGTTTTCCATCTGCGGCGTAAGCTCGCCGAGCCTGTATCGGGCGTTTGCGCAAGCGCTGCCCGAGGACAGTCCCCTGCGGCCGCTCGTGACCTTTGACGACCCCTCGGCCGGCGAGGCGGTGGAGGCCCTCAACCTCACATTCCTGTACGGCGCAAAGGCCAGCGCCGTGGCGGCCCGAACCGGCAATCTCGCGCAAGCCAAGACCGCCGGAAGCCGCCTGAACGACCACCTGGCGTACGTCGACAGCAACGCGTACGGCATAGGGCGGGCGACGGTGCATGGGGAAGGCGTCGACGTCGAACTGCTCACGACCCCGCCGCCCACGACCCCGCCGGGCGATGACGGCATCGCCGTGGTGCGCCGCGCGCGATTCACGACCACGAAAGCGGGCGATGGAGCAGCCGTAGCGCTTCAGGGGCCCACGATCGACGGGCCGGCGCCCTTCCCGCTGTAGGGCCGCTTCGGTTGCGCTGCAGAACCGTGGTTCCATGGTTCCATGGAACCGGTTGTTAAACTGCGATGCCGCACGGCCGAGCGCGCGCTACGAGGAGGGCGGCAGCGTAGCCCCGGGCGGCAGCGTGACGCCTTTGGCCGGGCCCGATCGCTTGCGCCGCGCCTTGCGCTGTAGCGTCTGCCGCTTCGCGCGGAAGGCGCGCACCAAAAGCATCAGCCAGCCGGCAATGAAACCGGCCGTGAGCACGAGAAACGCCCCCACGACCCCCCACACGCCGTTGGGAACGCGCGGCCAAGCAGGCAAACTTGCTGCTTGGACGCTTGGAGTCCTGGGAACGGCAAAGGCTGCGCGGTGCGTGGTGCCGTCGTGCTGCGTGAGCGCAAGCTGCAGCGTGTCATTGGGGGCGGCCGTCACGGTGGCGCGCGGCGCACGCGCGGGGCCCTCTAGGGCAACCACCGAATCACCGGGTAGCACGAGCGCTGCGCGCTGCAGATTTGGCAGGCCCGCGCCCCGGAACTGTGCGATGAACGTGGCCTCGCGGCCTGCATCGCAGGGCATGCGGCACTGCACGTCGAGGCGAAACGGCCCGGCCGCAAGGTCGCTGGCCACCGTTTTGGGCGCGGGCGTAGGGGCGTAATAGCGGATGCCCTGGACGGTAGACACGCTCACGACGCCAAAATAGGCGAGGACGAGCGCGGTAGCCACCACCGCCCCACGCAGCAGCGGCACCGGCCCGAGGCCCGCGTCCGACGGTTCGGCCGCTTCGTCGCCCGACCGTTGCGGCCGGCGCTGCCGCGGCATGGAGCGCACCACCCACAGGTACGTGCCCGAGAGCACGGCAAACGACAGGATCAGGCCGAAGACGCACCACAGGATCTTTGTGGCCAGTCCGCCGAAGTAGCCGAAGTGCAGCGGGTCGGCAGCGTCGGTGATGAAGGGCACCACGCCCAGGCTGCTACTCCGCTGGACCCCGAGGACTTCGCCGGTAAAAGGATGCAACAGCACCTTGTTGGCGCGGTCGCGCGTGAGTGGATTGCCGGCCTGACCGGCTACGTACACGGCATCATCGGGGGCAGTAGGCATCCGGACGGCGTGCGCTGTCAGTTCGGGGAAGGCAGCCGTGGCGCGCGCGACGTACGTACCGGCGGGGAGCAGTTCGGGCCGGGGGCCGAAGCGGTCCAGCGTGGCCTCGTTGACCTGCGGCAGCGGTTTGGGCAACAGCGCTGCATAGTTGCCAGCGCCCTGAAACCCAATTTCCACAAAGTAGAAGATGCCCGTGAGGGCGATAATGAGCGAAAAGAGCAACCCCCAGATGCCCGCGCCCTTGTGCAGGTCCGACCACCGCAACCGCGGCCCGCGGTCCCATCGCAGCGTGATCATCTGTTTCAGCCAGCCCTTGTAGAACAAGAAGCCCGACAAAATGGAGAGCAGCAGCGGGACGCCCATGAGCGTGACGATGACGATCCCGCGGTTGCCGTCGAAGAAGCGGCGGTGAAACGAACGGAAGAAGCGCTGCGCGTTGAAGAAGCTGGTGTCGCCCTGCAGCGCGCCGGTGTACGGGTTCAGGTAGACCTTGCGGACGGCGTCGTTGGCTTGTTCTACGTACGCTACCGCGGCGGCATCCGGCAGCGCGGCCACGTACGGCGAGCCCGTCACGTACACGCCCAGGTTGGTGCCATTGGGGAACGCCGCAGCGAGGGTCTTGTGCATCGCCGTCCAGTCGACGGAGGCATCAGCCGGAACGTTTTCCACGCGGTGCGACGGGTGGATGAGCGCGTCAATCTCGTACGAGAGCGTGGCGACGGTCCCCGAGAAGCAGATCACGAACAGGAGCAACCCCAGGTTCAGCCCGATCCATCCGTGCAGCCGGAACAGCGTTTTGCGCCAATTACCCATCGTCTGGATCGTATCGATTGTTGGTTGCGTTGCCGTCAGCGGTGTGCAGATTGTTGCGGCTATTGCGGGCAATAAGCAGCCGCTTTATGTCCCATATTGGCTGGATCCAAAACGGGACCCAAAAGATCACGCCGGCGCCAAGATCACCTGAGGCCAGCGATTCGCTCGCTGAAATTCTCGCAACTCCGCCTTTCAGGCGTCAGACATCGAGAATTTCTAGGCGCATGCTTCCGCTGACCTCCGGGCGGGTGATCTTGGCGAGGGCGAAGGGTGCTTCCTCCATCAAAACGTATAGCCCACCTTTAGCAGCATCGTCCGCGGCGCGCCGGGGTAGAGGCGACCGAAGTTGTAGCCGCCCACCCAGTAGGTTTTGTCGAACACGTTGTTGATGGTGGCCGTGATTTTGAAATTGTTCACCGTGTAGAACACCGAGGCATTGGCCACGGTGTAGCCCGGCAGCTGCAGGCTTTCTTCGAACGTGTTGCGCTCGGTGACGAAGTGCGCGCCGGCGCCCGCGCCCAGGCCCTCCAGCGGGCCGCCATCCAGCGTGTACGTCGCCCAGAAGCCGCCCATGTGGTGCGGGGCGTTTTCCTTCACGTCGCCCTCGTTCGCGGGCTGCGCGGCTTCCGTTATCACGGCATTGTTGTAGGCATAGTTGGCCGTCAGTTGCAGCCCCTCAACGGGCGAGCCGGCCACTTCGAACTCGATACCGCGCGAGCGCTCCTCGCCGCGCTGCACGAGCCGCTCGGGGTTACCCGGGTCGTTGGCGCTCACCAGCACGTTCTGCTTCGTGATCTGGTAGATCGCCGTCGTGGCCGAGAGGCGTCCGCCAAACAGCGTAGCCTTCGCGCCGCCTTCGTAGAGCAGGCTTTCCTCTGGATCGAAAGGCCCGCCCACCTGCGGGTTGATGATCACGCTGGCGGCCTGCGGCTGGAAGCCCTCGGTGTACGTGCCGTAGATGTTGAGCCCGTCGAGGACGCTGTACACGACGCCCACACGCGGCAACCACGACGTCTGCTCGACCGTGCGCGTCGTGCCATCGCCCTGCGGCAGGATGTCGTAGTACCACTCGTGGCGCATCGACAGCAGCACGCGCAGGTCGTTCCACTGGATCTGGTCTTGCGCGTACAGGCCGTATGTGCGCCGCCGCACCGGATCAATGAGCCACGGCTGCGAGAACCAGTTCGCCACGTACGTCGACGGGTTGCGGCCTTCGATGGTGTACGTCGGGTTGGTAAGGCTGAAGTTGCCCACATTGCCGCCCGGCGTCCGCGTGCCATCGGGCAGGATGAAGAACTCCGCGCCGCGCGCGCCCCACTGCGTGCGGTTATCGTCCTGTTGCAGGAAGTCGAACCCAAGGAGGCCCTGATGCGCCAGCGCGCCCGTCTCTCCGTCAATCGTGAAGTAGTTGGTCACGTTGTCGACGGTGCGCGTCTGTTTCCGCTTGATGAACGCCAGCTGCAGCGTTGTCGGGTCGTTGGGGAGGAAGACGTTGCTCGTGCGGTGCTCCTCCAGGTCGTGGTCGTAGCGGAACTTCATATACGAGCTGTTAAACGCGAGCCAGTCGGTAAATTCGTGGCTCAGCGAGGCCGTCACGTGAAAGTTCGTGTTGTCCATAAAGTCGCCCGGCTGGCTCAGCGAGAAGCTGATGGGCGTTGAGGTCAGGTTCTCCGTTTCGTTGAAGATGGGCTGCCCGCGATCGAGGCGCGTGCTCACCGTGCTGTACACGAAGTCGACGTTCACGCGCGTGTCCTCGGTGGGCAGGAACGAGACGGAGGGGGCAATCAGCAGCGACTCGTTGAATTGCAGGCGCCGGAACGAATCGGCATTTTCGTAGCCCACGTTCAGGCGGTAAAGCACCGTGCGGTCGTCCGTGAGCGGGCCGGTAAAGTCGGCCGTGGCGCGGTAGGTGTCGTAGCTGCCCAGCGTAAAGTCGATGGCCTGACGCGGTGCGGCGAGTGGCTTTTTGGTGACCATGTTGATCGTGCCGCCGGGGTTTGTGTTGGCAAACAGCGCCGACGCCGGCCCTTTGATGATCTCGACCCGCTCAATGTGCGGCAGGATCGGGTTCGTCCAGAACGAAAAGCCCGCCTTGAGTCCATTGATGAGCCGGGCATCCTGGTTGCGGAAGCCGCGCGACGTGTAATCGTTGTAGCCGGAGAAGGTGGTCACGCCCGCCACGTTCTTGAACACGTCGTTGAGCCGGTAGATCTGCTGGTCTTCCAGCACCTCTTTGGTGACGACGGACACCGACTGCGGCACGAGCGGCAGCGGCGTGGCCGATTTGGTGGCGACGAAGCTGTAGTCGGTGGTGTAGCTTTGCGCGCGGCGGCCAATCACCTCCACCCCCTGCAGCTCAATGTCGGTGGGGGCAAAGGCGAGGCGCACCCGCGTGGTCTCGCCCGACGGCACGACGATGGTGCGCTCAATCGTTTCGTAGCCGATGAAGGACGCCGCAAGCACGTACGTCTCCGGCGGCACATCCGCAATGACAAAGCGGCCGTCGCGGTTGGTGGCCGTCCCCAGCGTTGTGCCGCGCAAGCCAATGTTGACCCCACGCAGCGGATCGCCGGTGGAAGCGTCGACGACAACACCTGCGATGCGGCCGGTGGTTTGAGCCGCTGCCGGCGCGGCCCACAGGCCAAACGACATCAGGAAGGCCAAGAGAAGCGGCAGAGCCGAACGGTTGGAGCGAAACAAGCGATGCATAACGAGATCCGTAACTGATAGCAAACGTTTAGACTAATTATAAACAGTGAACGCGGCTGTATGCAACCACGGCGCGTCTTTCCGTCGAACCTTCAAAAACAGCGAGCCGCGGATCACCGCACGTTCACGGTTGTTTTGACCATGCACTTATCTTCATCGTACAGCATCTGCTATGACTGCCACTGCCACACGGTCTTCCGATACCGCGGCTGTTATCGAGCGACTGGATACTTTTGCGACGTGGACCGACGAGGTCTTCCGCATTCCGTTTACGCCGGTGCGCTTCGGGCTCGAATCGCTTCTCAGCCTCATTCCGGTAGCGGGCGACTACGCCGGGTTGCTGGTATCATCGTACGTACCTATCGAGGCGATCCGGCAAGGTGCGCCGTGGCGACTTGTTGCCCAAATGATTGCGCGGAGCGTGCTCGATGCGCTCGTCGGTCTCATCCCGGTGCTGGGCGACGCCTTCGATGTGTGGTACAAGGCGAACCGCCGCAACGCCGATGCCCTCATCGACTGGTTGGAGCAGCACGCATAGCCCACCCGGCGCACGCTGATCTACGGGCGGTCTGCGCATTTGCGCGTGCGGATCGTCGCCAGGGCGGTCCGCAGCTGGACGATCAGGCGGCGGCGCGCTGTGCCCTGCAGGTCGGCAAAGCGTCCAGCCGCCAGGGCGGCAAGGGCGCGTTGATAGTGGGCCGCGGCGCGCTCTGATGCGTTGGGAGGCACAGCATCGGCGGGCGCAGCAAAGCCGTCGGGGTGAAGAGCAGGCATGGCGTAAGGAGGCAGAGCGGTTAGGCATCGGACGCGGGCGCATCGGGGTGAAGCGTCTCCTGCAGCAAGCCCTCCAGCTCCAGCATGGCGGCTGCCCCATCGAGGAGTTCGCGGAGGGCGCGGGCTTCGTCGCACGTAAAGCGGAACGCAAGCTTGTCGCCATCCGCCGAGAGGACGACCGGATGCGAGACATCCGGGTGGTCTGCACAGAGGGCGTCGAGGTCGAGGCCCGCCACAAGGCGATGAAACCGGGCAAACAGCGGCGGCTCCTCGGCCAGGGCAATGTTGCCAAACACAACCTCGATGCGGTTGCAGCAGGCGCACCGCAGCACCGTACCGTGTTCGGTTTGAAACAAAACAGACGTGTCGTCGGGGGCGTGGGGCATAGCCGGAAGGGCCGTTAGGCGGTGGAAACGGACATATCGCGCAGGATCGTCGACAGCTCATGCATGGCAGCGGCGCCATCGAGCAAGGCGTGCAAGGCCGCGAGGTCGGCCGCCGGAATACATGTGGGCGGCGCATCGGTGCCCGCTCGTCCAATGCGCAGCGGACGGGACGCGCCGTTTGCCTGCACCGCAGCGCGCACCACGCGCTGCAACCGCCGGACGTCGCGCGCCGACAGAAGCAGCACCGTCTCGTCGAAGATCAACTGAAAGCGCCCGCAGCACGCGCAGTGCAGGACGGTGCCCCGTACGGTGGCGTACAGGTACGGCGACGACGGATCGAGCGCGGCCGCCGCAAAAGCATACGAAGAGCACATCACGAAGCAGGGTGGAGTCAGAAAAGCACGCACGCGACGCATGAGACATCGCGCAAGTCGTTATTTAGACCATTTACAAATAACGATCGATAAGACAATAAAAGGCGCTGGAAGAAACGTCAAGCGAACGCTGGTCTACACGCGGTAAAGAAAACGTGAAGGGTTGGGCTGCGGCAACCGACCGTCTGCCGTCTGTACCGAGCGGTGGGGCGCCCGGTGCCACCCCCACCGGCAGCACCGAGCTATCATCCACCGCGTAGGGCGCGCAGGAAGTGCGGCGCGCCGGTCGAGTTGCATTCATTGAGGGGCGTTGATGGGGAGTTGCATCCGATGCGTAACATCGGGTACAGCAGGTACCACCCAGGACACCGAATGTCCGGCGTCCTGAAATACAAACGCTGACATTGAATTCAGCCCCTGTAATTTGTTTTCAGCCAGGAGTCCTTACGGGTTTTGTATCCTGCAGAGCACTCCATGAGCTACAAGTGTGAATTTTTTGTAGGCGTGTAGAGGTTCGGCGGAATCTCCTTTCAGGAAGACAAAAGATAAAGCCAGGAACGGCGTGCGGCCCGTTCCTGGCGGATGATTGGCAAAACAAAAGGTAGACGACCGTCCGTTTCGAACGGTACGTTTGCGATACAGGCCCTACGGGCGGGACGGCGGCGGGGAGAAGGGCGTCACTTCGGCCTCGTCTGACAGTTCGCTCTCCTCATCAGCGACGGCCGTCACCTGGTAATAGTACGTTACGCCGTTGGACACCCCGGTATCGGTATATTCGGTGCTCGTCAGTCCCGTCTCAACCGTTTCTCCTGGGGCCGACGGATCGGAAGTGGTCGCGCGGTACACGGTGTAACGCTCCGCTTGTGACACGGACGGCCAGTCGAGCGTCACCTGGGCATCGCCGGAGGTTGCGGTGAGGTTAGACGGCGCATCGGGAATGACGGGCCCGGGGTCGTCGGTGCCAGAGCCGGGATCGGTTGTGTCATTTCCGCCGCCCGAATCGCATCCGACAAGCGCGACCGTTAGCAGCAGTGCGATGCCGGCTTTTTGAGCAATATGGAATATACGGGATGGAGACAGCAACATGGGCATACAGGATCTGAATGAATAGTGCGTACAAGGCGGACAGCCGCCGGCCGGGCCCGCGCTGAGCGCGTTACGGCCGGGGCATGTGCCACGTGGACAATTACTGAACGATGACCAGCTTCCGCGTCAGCAGGCGGTCGCCCGCGCGCAGCCGGACGAAGTACATGCCGCTCGCAAGGCGCTCTACAGGCGGTTGAACCTGGTGGCGGCCCGCGGTCTGCTGGCCATCAACCAGGCGCACGACCTCTCGTCCGAGTACGTCGTACACGACGAGCTGCACCGGACGGGCCTCGGGGAGCGTGTACTCAAGCGTTGCCACCGAGCGCGCGGGGTTGGGATAGGCCCGAAGGCGCAGTTTCTTCGGACGCACCTTCTCTTGCTGGCGCGTAACGTACGCGGGCGTGCCTACCGCCAGTTGCAGTCGCGTCGTCCCTTCCGAAACTGTCACCTCAACCGCACGCCCTTCAATATCATGCGACCGACCGGCTTCAGGATGAATTAGGGAAGCATGATCGAAACGAAGCGAATCAAGGCCATTCAGCCGAAAAGTCAGGGGTGAATCACTTTTAGACGAGAGGCGGATGTCGAACGTGTGGCCCTGCTCCGGAACCGGCCGCCACTCCCGTGCGAGCATGCGTTCCCGCGCTGGTACGCCGTTTTCCTCAGATTTCGGTTGCACGAAGCGCAGGCTGACCGGCGAGAACTTCGTTGGAGGTCCCACCAGGTCTAAAGGATCAGGTCCTGTAGCCGCAGCGCTGCTGAGGCTGATAAGCGCTGTCGTGGCTACTCCATTGGGCCGTGTCGCCGTCAGCGCCAATGTTGCGGTTGCCACGCGTTGAGCTTGCACCGGTGGAGCCATCTCGCCCATGAACGGAGCGCCGGGGTACGGAATTGCCAATGAATCGAGGCCCGCGTCATTAAGGAAATAATACGCTTTTCCTGTGGTTGCAGAGGCGAGCGTATCGGCCTGTGCAAAGGTACCGTCGAAGGTCCAGGGAGACTGGAGCGTCGCGTCGGGATGCATCGCCTCCACACGCGTCCACTCGACATCTTTGTCTGTCGGGTTGGCAATGATGTTCCATCCGTCGTGCAGGTCGATCACCGCAACGGTATCGCCACGCAGCGTAATTGACGGTGCAGAAACGCTGGTCGCCCAGTCCTCTGGACTGGTGAGCCAGAAGCCGCGGCCGGGCGTGAAGGTGAATACGTTGGATCCGTCATAGCGGATAAGGAAATCGCTCGCGGAGCCATCATCCCAATACGCTTGCCAGTCGGTTCCGGCCTCTTCTCCAAGGCTTGAGGCCAGGGGCACTTCATCGCTACCAGGAAGCGCCACGAGGCGGTAGTCTTCCGGACCGCTGGCATCCCCAAATGTGCGTGTGATTGACGCCTCAACGGTTTCAGGGTAAAGGAAGACAGACGTTTGGGCAGACAATGCACTCTCGTTGCCTTCGTCGTCCACGGCAGCAACACGATAGTAATATGTTATACCACTATTCACATCAGTATCCGCGTAGCCCGGGGTGCTAATCACTTCATCGTTGAGCCGGACGGCATTTGATGCGTCACTGAACGGAGACTCAGCACGGTACACGAAATAGCCCTTCAAGTCCGCCTCAACATTCTCCGACCAAGACAATGTGACCTGCTGTGAGCCACGATCAGTTATGATTCCTTCAGGTGCGACAGGTGCAAGTTGCCTCTCATACAGTGCGCGGGCCTCGACCACCTCAACCGGGAAAGAATCAGCGTACTCAACACGAAGAGTGTCAAAAGCCTGGACACTCAGTGTAGGGTGATCGGCGGAGTTGGAAAACGAAAATGCAGCAGCAAAGGTGGCTGTGTTGGCACCCGTTTCATAAAGACGGAGATCGACCTCGTCGGTTACGGATTGTACTGTCAAGTCCACTGAGTCAACACGCGTACTGGATACATTCTGTTCAAAGTCAGATAATGTAACCGTGCCAAGCGCATCGGAGCCTATATACCGGGACGCGCCAAATGAAAGGTGAGCTTGAGAGCTCTTTTCGTTGGTTACGCGTAGAATGTAGGATAGTGAGTCGAGACCTCCAGCATTGTCAGCAACCTGAACACGCACATTGTGAACACCTGGGACCGACGTCCAGGAAACCACGCCGCTTGAACTTATCATCATGCCGTCAGGTGCCTCGAGTAGAGAAAACGACAGTGGATCGTTGTCGGCATCGTTCGCCGCAAATGTATAGCTGTATGATTCGCCCTCGCGACTTGTCTCTGGCGGTGTCGGATCCACAAATTTCGGCGGATTGTTTCCACTATTCCGGGTGTAGTTCACCGTTTGCGGAAGAGAAAGTGCACTGTAGCCGCCATCGTCGTCACGTGCAACAACGGCCAGCGTATAGGTGCGCCCAGAGGGAATTTCGTCCAAGGTGATGCCAGTGGTGTCTCCAACAGGAAGTGATGGTGACGTAAAGTTGACCTCTTCGCCCTCCTCGTAAAAGAGCGTGTATGTTACTGCATCTGGACTCGCAGACCACGAAATGTCCAGTACCGTATCTCGCACGGCCGCATCGAGATCGGTCGGCACTGTCAATTCGTTTCTTGGAGCCACCTGCACCGGCGTGGAAGCATAGCGGATCGCCGGTGAATTGATTCCATCCGAGGCGCGTGCATAGATGTAATAGGGACCCGGAGTGAGTCCGGTTGTCGGCCAAGTGTAACTGGTACCTGACACATCTTCGGCGATGAGCGTACCATCTTGGCCACCGGAGTCTGTATCATAAAAAAGATCAACGGTGACCGGATCATTGTCCTGTACGGTCCACGACAGCGACACGTTGTCTCCTGATACTTCAGGTGGGTCCAGGTCCAACGATGGCGCAGGATTCGCGCCGATCACGTCTACAGCGACTTCCGGGCCAGAGGGCAGGTTTACCGACCACATACCAGTGGTGGGGGCACCAAATGTAGCGAATGCTTTTCCACTGCCACTTTCTTCACTGAAGGTGATCTCAGCGGATGCATCACTCGCGCTCACGGTGCGACCGTTCGGAAGCGTTACGGAAAATGACGGTACTTCCCCTGAGCCGTCAACACGAATGATCAGTCCAGACTGGATAGTGTTGAGGGTAAATTGCTGCCGGATTGTATCTGCAGTCGCCCGAGCCTGTGCGTTGAGTTGCTGGTTCCCACCCAGAATGAGGCTCTGTCCTTCAAACCGATTCTCTTGTTGTTTCGCCAACGACGGCTTAAGTGCGGGAACAGGAAAGAGATCCTCATTGAGGTTCTCCATGTTGCGGGCAAAATCCGCCTCGATGGTGGGGTTGACATAGGCCAAGCCATACGCT
Organism: Salisaeta longa DSM 21114; assembly: GCF_000419585.1. NCBI lineage: Bacteria > Pseudomonadati > Rhodothermota > Rhodothermia > Rhodothermales > Salisaetaceae > Salisaeta > Salisaeta longa. The sequence continues at coordinate 27,950 of NZ_ATTH01000002.1, read as the reverse complement.
ACCCCAAAGGAAGCGATTTCCACCTCACCCGTGATCGCAGCGTTCAATAAATAATTCTCCGTTTGTGCAACTGTATACGGGAGTTCAACCTCCGGAAGCGACTCCAGCCAACCAAATGGAAAGCCATCGCCCAAAGACGGAACCTGGAGTTGGGCGCTCACCCCTCCAGAAACATCGTAACCTGTGGATACCTGATTGATTCCCGCGCTAATCTGGCCGTCTAAAATGTTGTTATCTCGAACTGTGAAACTCGCGTCTCCCTCGAAGGCGAGGCTTTGTGTCTCAACAGTGACCACAGCGCCTCCCACGTCCTCATCAAAGACAGTCACTCGTCCACTCCCTTCCAAGCGCTCGCCGAAGGTGTAGGCCAGCGTGAGGTCATCGAGCGTTACGGTCTCGATGGTTCCGGTCATCGGGGTGATGTCTGCAGAGACGAACAAGGTTGGGGGAGGCTCGACGATGTTCTCAATTCCTCCGCCTCCTCCAGAGAGGCCAAGTCCTGTATTTGCGATGGGGACAGGCGGCGATACCTCAATCTCTACAGCAACCGTATTGAGCAGTCCATCAAGCAGTTCTGCTTCGGCCTCCAAGCCAAGTGCAGGGGTCTTCAGGTCCGCTGCTCCCGAAAACCGATTCTCAGCGCTATCGAACGTGAGTTCGAGGCTTTCGAGGGTCGCGATGCCGTTTCGGAACGGCACCTCCTCAACTGAGAGGGTGCCCGCGATATCGAAGCCGCTACTCCGGGTAATTTGCAGCGTTTCAACGGCCACCTCCACACTGCCAATGACATCGGGAAGGACGATCTCACCTCCGATTCGAACCCCATCGCTCAGCAGTTCGATTTCTCCAACATGCACCGGTAAACTCGCAGCGGTAAGCAGACTGTTGGTCGCACTGAGCGCCTCGCCCTCCAGAGTCGTTGTAATCTCATCTGCCAAGTTGAAATCGAACGCTCCTTCATACAATACCACATTGCCCAGGGAAGGGATTTCTGTCACAAAGATAGACCCATCCCCTGCAATGGAGAGCGCCTCGGTATCGGCCGTAACAGTGCCTGAAAATTGAAGAATTTCGTTGATGCTTACGTTTCCCGTCGCCTCATAAACCGAGCCGGACGTGTTTTCGATGGCATCGGCGTAGAGCGTCACCGCACCGATCTCCAGAGTTTCGCTGATGCCACCCGGTGATGGAGTCGCGCTTGCCTCGTTGGAGAGTCCGCTCTCATTGCCATCGGCGTCAACCGCGGTGACGCCGTAAAAATAGGTCGTTCCATTCGTGACGCTGTTGTCCGTAAAAAACGGGTCTGCGATCGCTGTACTGTTGAGCTTCGTGGCATTCGCCGGATCACTGAACGACGATGTGGCGCGGTAGACGTTGTAGCCGTCGAGGTCGGCGGCGGTGCTGGCCGTCCAACTGAGATCGACTTGGCCGTCGCTGGACGTAGCGGTGAGACCGTTTGGGGCGGCAAAAGCGCTGGGGCTTGATTGCAGCCACGGCTCGTAGTCAACGTTGTCACTAACTTGCAGTCCGTTTCCGCCAGGGTTGCCAGGATGGGTGGGTCCATTGGCGCTCCCCCAGTAGTTATTTTCGGCATCGATAATGTTTGTGCCGTCGTTCTCTAAGGCGTAGGTGGAACTGGACGACAGGAAATCGTTGTTGTTTACACTTCCTGTAGACGTACCTTGGAAGTACAGTCGCATTTCGGAGAACCGAGAGTTGGTGATCGTGAGCGTGCCGCTTTCGTCTGCGGTGAGGTCGGTGTCGTTCCCCTCGAAGGTGACGTCGTCGGCCACCAGCGCGCCGCGGACGACGATGTCTTCCAGGAAGTCAATCTGCACGACCACCCCGCTTTGCACAGTTAGCGTCGCTGCTGCGTCTACGATTACCGTCTCGACGATCTTGACCGGCAGCCCCTGATAGGTGCGCATCGTGGCGTCGGCCGTTACCTCTGCGGTCGTCCCGGTGTCGTCGGCATAAACAAACTGGGCGTCTGCGTTGGAGAAGGCGTTGCTGCTGACTGTTGACGCTGGAGCCCCCAGTCGTTCGAAAAGCGGGCGGACTCCATCGAAGGTGTTGCCGTTGAGCGTCGAGGCGGATGTGCTGTAGAGCTTCACACGCACATAGTTGCCAGAGTCCGACGGAAACCGGGAGTTGGTGATCGTGAGCGTGCCGCTTTCGTCTGCGGTGAGGTCGGTGTCGTTCCCCTCGAAGGTGACGTCGTCGGCCACCAGCGCGCCGCGGACGACGATGTCTTCCTGGAAGTCAATCTCCACGACTACCCCGCTTTGCACCGTTAGCGTGGCTCCTGCATCAACGGATATGCTGGACTCTACAATGTAGGGACTTCCTGCCTGTGTCCACTCTGTATCGGTGACGATGTCCTCCGTGATGCTTGTCTGCGCGAAGGCACTCGGTATGGGAAAGAGGATCGCAAATCCAAGAAGATAGAGAACAATTTTCGGGATGATGATCTGACGTGACATGGTACAGACGGGAGGTAGAGGAAAGAAAATCGGAGGTAAGGTGCACGCACGAAGGCTGAATCCGTATGCAACCGAAAGCTTGTTCACTTCACATGTAATGTCCTCGCAATTCGCCCCTTCTGCTGAATTCCTTTTTGAAACGAAACTGTAACGACATTTGTGCCAGTCAGCACTACGACGCTTCGGCTGCCCCGTGTGGTCTGTTTGAAGTGCAAGACCTGTCAGGTGTCGGAGACCTGATCGGTCTGCTCCAGACGGACCGCCTCACTCCCACGCCCGGCTCGAATCTGCCCCCGGCCAATGCACCGTCGGCTCGGTCGTCCAGCCGGTGCCGGTCCAGTATGGCAAGCGCGCCAGGTAGGCCCGGCGGTCGCCATCGGTTGGGACGGCCTCCAAGGCGCCTGTGTCTACAAGACGCCGGGCCATCGCGTCGTATTCGCTGGAGGTGCCCATCGCGCGTGGCTCCAGGTCGAACGTGAAGTGAATCAGCGTGTGCAGGCCATTCTTTTTGTCCGCGTTGGTGCCCTCGGCAACCTTCACGCTGAACTGTCGCTGGCCTACGGCGCGCGAGACGACCGCCCGTGCCTGGTTCAAGTTGACGCTTCGCGCGGTGTGTACGACGGTGGGCGGAAATCGGATGTACGCAATGTGAGGGACCAGTGACTGTCCGCGCACAGCGTAGGGCGTCTGCGTCGGTGCATGCCCGTCCATGTCGCGTGGATCGAGGACAGCGAGCACGGCCTCCCAAAAGGCATTGCTCACCCCCGGCACCATAATCTCACGGACGCCATCGCCGTTGAGGTCGTACGACGCGAGCCGCTCCAGATGACCGGGATGCACGTACTGTTGCAACACGGCTCCGGTGAGCACGTCGATTTTGAGCAGCAGGCCGGGAAAGTACGGCTGATGATTGGCCGTGAGGTACAACTCGGGCGTCCCATCGGCATCCCAGTCGCCCGCCTGAAGATCCATCGCGCTGAAGACGCGGGTCGTGAGTTCCGGCTGATCCGAAAAGGGCACCTCAAATCGAAGGGGGAGCGCCCACTGTACCGTCTCGTCTCCGACGCCCCGGCACTGCACATACTCTAGTGGATGGGTCTGTCTTTCGTTTCGGGAATCGGTGTGTCGGGGACCGGCCCAACAGATCTCGTTCTGGCCGTCGCCGTCCCCATCTACCAGTGCATAGGCATTGAACGTCTCCCCATCGGTATCGGTCACTGCTTGCCTCACGATGTCTGGGCCGACATGCACGCGCTCCACAACCTGGCCGTTGTCATTTTGAAGGATCATGTGCTTGCCGCCAAAGCGCACCGCCACGGGGTTTTGATCAAGCGGACCGATAGTCATCCAGGCGATAATGCTGAGCAAGAGGAGAATCATAACGCCGCTGACGGTGGCCACGGTGGCGGTGGAATAGGTGCGAGCCACACGCAGGACGTATCGAAAACGATCGGTTGACACACGGCGGATGAGGGTGCGGTTGTGGTACACCGCACGGAGCGACGAGACGCCTACGATGGTGAGGGCACCGTGCGGATAGCGGTCTGCGTGCGCATCTCGGGCGGCGCGGGCGATGTCGGCCTGCGCATCCGGAACGACCAGCGTGGTGACGGGACTGAAAAACGCCGTTTGGACCTTGGTGGGGAGGGTCGTTTTGTTGACAGGACGGACGGCGCCGTTGGCCTCCAGAACGCCGGTAAAGGCGATCCGGGAACGGGGACGAAGGCGGACGCGCTGCGGATGCGTCTCCTGGAGGACGGTCATCAACTCGACAGCCAGGGCCAGATGAAGCGACCGCCCCGCAACCGGTGGCCCTGCGGTCAGACGGACACGTCCGTTCCAATGGCCCTGTGCCAAGGTGGGCGAGCGGTCGTTGAGCAGGTCGCGCACGGCCGACCAGACGGGCGCGAGAAGCGTATCCGCCGAGGTGGATGTGGCGTCGGCATAGCCTTCCAGCGTGAAAGCATCCGCATCCGAACGACGCCCCAGCAGGTCCACATGCAGCGCCGTGAATCCGCCGACCATGCGAGGCACCGCACGTTGCTTCAGGCGGTCGATGAGCGTTCCTGATGTGGACGCAGCTTCGTTCGAAAGGCACTCTACCGTTGGAATGGGATGTTCCGGCAGAGGCTCTGTCCAGGTATCCAGCAGCGTACGGAGCCGCTCGGCATCGGAACCATCGCTCTGTTCTGCCAGGGTAGCCAGGCGGTTGAAGGGAGCAACGTCCCCGGACGGGGCATCCCCGACCGCCTCGGCATGGATGGACTCGTCAAAAGGAGTCCCGTGCATCACGCGAAGAGCATGGCGCGGCGCTCCGGCATACGCATACAGACGGGCCGTGGCACGACGCAACCCATCCAGCGTAGCGGGCCACCCGGGCGCGGTAGACGGCAAGCGGTCGGAGATGACGACCAAGCGGTCGATCAGCTGGTGCAAGCGTTCGGGCGCCCAGCCGATTGGGGCCATCCGAGGCACGAGCAAGGCGAGGATGGATTGGATCTCCAGCACATACGTCTCGAACATGCCGGTCGCGTCGGGAAGGCACTCCAGAAACGAGACGACTTGGGCCAGTTTCCAATTGACGCTTGCAGGACGGAGCAGGTCGGCTTGTAAGCGTTGGTATTTGGTTTCAACCTGAAACGGGTCATCATGCATCAAATAGGGAATGTATGTGCGCGTGGAGAGTTGACGTTGCAGAGGAAATACGGGCGGTACGGAAAAGTGCGGATGCGAGAACGCTGATGCAGAGACGCTACCTATCGTATACGCCAAGACGTAACTGCGTCTTCAAGCCTGCAAGTCTCCCGCTCAGGCCTGTCCTTACGACGGCTTATGACGCTGTTCTGTTCGCTTGCTGTTCCAGATAGACCGGTGTTCGTTTGCTACGTCATTCCAAACGGAGTGGACAATCTTTTACAATGCGCGCATGTGAGTAGTTCGGCGATTTCCACTCTGATTCAACGCGGGTTTTATGCGACAAAATAGATCTCCTACAAGGATGACCCTTCGGGACTCTTTCTCACCTAACAGGCGCAATATTCCCGTAGGGTAACCTTTGCCCTACGTTGCTCATACTAACGAAAATATGAGAGTGTGAAGAGCCATCTGAATGTTGTCATGTAATGAGGCAGATAGCCCACTCCAGCACAACCGATGGCAGCCTTTTGTGCTAAAAATCTATTTCATCTATCCATAATCCCCAGTGTTTTTCGTTTGTCATGTCTGCGCTCCATTGCTTCTTTACACTGCGGGCGGCCCGCTCAATCAGGTCACGTATCAACTGCGAGTTGCCCCCATGTCCAGTTGCGCCAACATCTGAGCGGTTCGCGTGCTATACTACATGGCAAGCGCATCGCACGAACGCCCGCCTTTTGCACACGCCGGTTCCGCCATGCCCGATTCTCCCGCCCCCACGCCCCGCCCGCAGACGCTTGGCGTCATCACCCACGGGTCGCTCAACGGCGGCCTCGAAATGAAGCTGGATGCCTCTACCGGCGTTGAGTCCGTTATTGCAGGTACGTTTGTCGTTATCAAGGGCGAGCAGTATGCGTTCTTCTCGATGATTACGGATGTGGAGATTGAGGCGGCGAACGAGCAGATCCTCATCAACCCGCCGGGCGCTACCGACGACCTCTTGCGCGATGTGCTGCGCGGCACGGGCACGTACGCGACGGTCGCGATTAAACCGATGCTGATGCTGCCCAACGACACGGCGCTCGACCTCACCGAAGAGGAGCCGCAGTCGGTGAAAACCATTCCGGCGCACTTTGCGCCTGTCGCGTTGGCGACCGAAGACGACGTGGCGCGCGTGTTCGGCCACGAGGCCAATGCGGGCGGCGATACGTACTTTCACATCGGGCAGCCCATTGGCATGGACGACATCCCGGTGTGCATCCACCTGCCCAAGTTTGTGGAGCGCTCCAACGCGGTGTTTGGGAAGACGGGCACCGGCAAGACCTTCCTCACCCGTTTGCTGCTGGCGGGCACGCTGCAAACCGATCGGGCGGTGAACCTGATCTTCGACATGCACTCGGAGTACGGCTTTGGCGACCGGGCGGAAGGCGACGAGACGTTTGTGAAGGGCCTGCGCGCGCTCTTTCCGCACAAGGTGAGCATCTTTACGCTCGACCCCGAGACGACCCGCGAGCGCGGCCAGCAGGCCGACCACGAGGTCCACTTGCACGCCGACCAGATCGAGCCGTCCGACATTCTGCCGCTGCGCGATACGCTCAACTTAAATGCCACGGCGGCCGAGAGCGCTCACCTGCTACGCAACCGCTACAACACCGACTGGCTGCGCACGCTGCTGTCGGCGCGCGGCGAAGACTTTGAAGCGATGGCCGAGGAAACCGGCGCCCACCAGGGATCGCTGGAGGCGCTGCAGCGCAAGCTCGCCCCGTTTGAGCAGTACGACTTCTTCCGCACCGATCCGTCGCCCGCCAACTACGACGTGCTCGATGCGCTCCTCGAAAACCTCGACGATGGCACGTCGGTGGTGCTGGAGTTTGGCCGGTACGACGACCTGCGGGTGTATCTGCTGGTGGCCAATGCCATCACGCGCCGGATTCGCACGGCCTACGAGGAAAAAACCAACGTATACCGCCGCACCAAGCAGGAGGCCGATAAGCCGCGGCCGCTCATGATTACCATCGAGGAGGCGCACAAATTCCTGGCACCGGGCATCGCGCACGAGACGCCCTTTGGCAAGATTGCCCGCGAGATGCGGAAGTTCTTCGTGTCGCTGCTGGTGGTCGATCAGCGGCCCAGCGCCATTGACGAGGAGGTGCTCAGCCAGATTGGCACGAAGCTGGTTGCCAAGCTGAGCGACGAGAAGGACATGGGCGCGGCGCTCGTGGGCACCAGCGATGCGTCGTCGTTGCGGCAGGTGCTGGCCTCGCTCGATGCAAAGCAGCAGGCGCTTGTGCTGGGCCACGCGGTGCCCATGCCCATTGTGGTGAAGTCGCGCACGTACGGCACGGACTTCTACGAAGCGCTGCGGCTGCACCGGCAGCAGTACCTCACGGGCGGAGCCAACGGTGCGGGCGGCGCGGCCCCCGACCCGGATGCGGAAATGCAAGACCTTTTCTGAACGGCACGTACGTCTGAACCGCGTGCGCGCCGCGAAGCCTTCCCCAAAACAGCACGATACGCGCTGCCGCCGGCCCGTGCAAAAGAACCTTGTACACATGCGGTTCATACGATGCAACAATAGGTGAGCGGCTCCTCTCCCTCATGCGCATACGCCCTCGTGCGTTACCTCCTTGCCCTCTTGCTACTGGCGTTAGGCGCCCCGCTCGCGGCCCCCACGGCCGTGGGGCAGTCGGCCAATGCGCACGGCTGGCCCGTTGTGCGAACCATCGCTCCGCAGCAATACCGGGGCACGCCCAGGGTCGCGACGCTCGCGCACGGCCGCACCGGACAGGTCTACCTGGGCCTTGCGGCGCAGGGCATTCGGCGCTACGACGGCACCGCGTGGACGATTCCGCCCGGCAGCGGGCGCTGGCACGTGCGATCGATCGCCTTCCGCAACGGGCACCCCTACGTTGCCACAAAGAGCGGACTGTTCCGGCGGAGCGCGCCGAGCGACGACGGCGCGTTGTGGCAGCGGGTGCCCCTCGCCAACACCGCTACCACCGACAGCCTCGCGGTGCGGCGGGTGGTGCATAGCGCGGAGGGCCTGTGGGTGCATGCGGACGATCGGGTGTACCGGGTCACCGGCGATAACGTGCAGGCGATTGAGCTGAAGGGCGCAGTGGGCACGCTGGTGCACGGCGCGGGCGGCGTGTATGCGCAGCGCACCGACGGCTTTTTGGTGCGGCTCGATGGCTCCGCGCCGCGGCTCCTGCCTGTGGCCCTACCGCCGTACACCGGCGCGTTGCAGGCCGTACTGCCGTGGAAGGACGCCCAACGGCTCATCGTAGCCGAGCGTCGCATCTACCGGTTCGATGGCACCTCCATCGCGCGCTGGCGCACGGCCATCGACGGGGTGCTGCTCAACGCCACCGTGCACGACGCGGTGCGGCTGCCCAACGAAGACATTGCCCTGGCCACCGCCACCCGCGGCCTCTACATCCTTACGCCGCAGGGCCAGCTCCGCTTCCACCTCTCTACCGCGGCGGGCCTGCCCTCCAACCGCATCCCCGATGTGATGGTGGGGCCCGGCGGCGCGCTCTGGGCTGCTACGGGCGCCGGCGTGGTGCGCGTGGCCTGGCCCGATCCGGTGACCCTCTTCGATGCCCGCGATGGCCTCGAGGCGTCGCTTCGGGATGTGGCGTTCCACGACGGGCGCCTCTACGTAGCCACGGCCCGTGCGCTGTTGCAGAAATCGGGTGATGGGTTCCGGGCCATTGCACGCCTCGGTGCCATTCACGCCTTGCTGCCCACGCGGTACGGACTGTTTGTGGCCGCGCAGGAGGGCCTCTGGCAGTGGACGGACGGCCGTCTTTCGCAGATTGCCCCCATCAGCGGGCGGGCGCTCCGGGTGGATCGCACGCAGGACGTGGTGTACGTGACGGGCGCTGAAGGGGCGGTGTGGATGGTGGAGCGCCGCGGGCGCCGGTGGACGGCGCGCCGTCTGCCAACGCGCACGCCCCAGCCGGGTACCTCCATTGCCCAGGATGCCAGCGGCACCCTCTGGATTGGATACGGCGGCGGCATTCAGCGCATCGACGACCCGTTGCAGCCCGCGCGGCGCGTGGCCACCGTGTACGACACCACCGACGGCCTCCCGACGGCCGCGCGCAACCGCACCCTGCAAATTGGATCGCGCGTGTGGGTGAGCACGAGCGCCGGACTGTACCGGTTTGCGCGGCCGCAACAACGCTTCGAACCCCTCTCCACCGACATTCCCACAGGCCATCCGGTAACGGCCGTCGCCGCGCAAAGCCCCGACCGGGTGTGGCTCGGGTTTGGCCTGCAGGCGGTGGGACGCGCGCAGCGCACGCCGGCCGGCGGCTACAACTGGCTGGCGGGGCCGTTTCAGCGCGTTATCGATGTGGGCGCCGTGCAGGCCATCACCACCCAAGCCGACTCCGTGGTGTGGTTTGCCACCGGTCAGACGCTCGTGCGGTATGCCGTGCGGCAGCTGTACCGCACGCAACACTCGTTTGCCACCGTCATTCGGGGCACGGCCACCGTCCGCGACTCGTCGGTTGCGGTGGAGGCCGCCGTTCAGGATTCGGCCGCGGGCCTCGATCCCTCGGCCTTTCCGGTGCGGGTGCTCATCGGCGCCATGACCTACGCGCAGTACCAGGGCCAGCCGCCCGCGGGGCACGCGGCCGTGCAGTACCGCTATCGCCTCGACCGGGCCGATGCGTGGTCGGCCTGGCAAACGACGCCGTACGTGTCGCTGGGGCGCATGGCACCCGGCGCGCATCGGATGGAGGTGCAGGCGCGTAACTTGTATGGCGTGGAGGGTGCGCCTGCGACCCTTTATGTGCACGTGCTGCCGCCGTGGTACCGCACGTGGTGGGCGTACGGCGCCTACTGCATCGTGTTGGCCGTGGCGCTCTATGGAGCGGGCCGCTGGCGGGCGCAGCGCACGCGGGCGCGTCAGAAGGCCCTGGAGGAGCAGGTGGCGCAGCGCACCGCCAAAATCCGCCGCCAGAAGCAGCAGATTGAGCAGCAAGCCCACGAGTTGAAGACGCTCGACGCGGCCAAGTCGCGCTTCTTTGCCAACGTAAGCCACGAGTTTCGGACGCCCCTCACCCTCATTCTGGGCCCCGCCCGCGCGCTACGCACCTGGATGACGGAGCACCCCGAAGCGCCCCTCCACCAGGTGGAGCGCATCGAGCGCAACGCGCACCGGCTCCTGCGGCTTGTGCAGCAGCTCCTCGACCTCGCCCGCCTCGATGCCGGCACCATGACCATCCAGGCGCAGCCTACCGACATGGCCGCGGCCGTCGCGCGCATCACCCAGGTGTTTGCTCCGCTGGCCGAGCAGCAAGGCATCACGCTAGAGCAAACGACCGAGCGCTCTGTGGAGGGCCTGGTGCCCACCACCTACGCCGACCCGGAGCTGCTGGAGCAGATCGTGAGCAACCTGATCTCGAACGCCATCAAGTTTACCCCCTCCGGCGGCCGCGTGACGGTGCACGTGCACGAGCAAACGACCGGCACGGCCATCATCGTGCGCGACACGGGCGTGGGCATTCCGGCCGATGAACAAGCGCACATCTTCGACCGCTTCGCGCGCGTCGCGCACGACCACCCGCGCTCGCAGGAGGGCACCGGCATCGGCCTTGCGCTGGTGAAGCAGCTCGTGGAGCATCACGGCGGCACCATCACGGTAGACAGCACCACCGACGAGGGCTCCACCTTTCGCGTGTGGATGCCTCGCGGGCGCGACCACCTGTCGGACGAGCAGGTGGTCGACAGCCTCGACCGGCCCAATGCCCTCACCTCGCTGGAAACCGCCGATACCGCTGCGCATGCCTTCAAGGCCTTGTACATGCACGCGGGCAACGGTACGTCGTCGGCTGACGCCGCGACGACCGCCCACCGCTCAGCGGCCGACGATGCGCCGGTGGTGCTGGTGGTGGACGACAACGCCGACGTGCGCGGCTACGTGCGCTCCATCCTGGCCGAGGACTTTCGTCTGGTGGAAGCGGCCGACGGGCGCGAGGGGCTGAACAAGGCGCGCGAGCACCTGCCGGACGTCATCCTGGCCGATGTCATGATGCCCGTGATGGACGGTCTGGCGCTGACCAAGGCCCTGAAGGGCGACCCGCACACCGCCGCCCTTCCGGTCATTTTGCTGACGGCCCGCGCCGAGGCCCACGATGAAGTGCATGGGCTGGACGCCGGGGCCGACGACTACATCACCAAGCCGTTCCACGCCGAGGTGCTGGAAGCACGGGTGCGCGGCGTCCTGTCGTTGCGCAAGCGTTTGCGGCGGCAGCTGGAACGCGAACAGGGCGCGGCCGCCGAGCGCTCGGCGCCGCCTCCCCCGCCCGACACCCTGGGCGACGGCGACACCGCGCCCATGCCGGCCTACGCGGGCGAGGCGCAGGCGCTGTACGAGCAAAGCCGCGCCGCCGTGCACGATCACCTGACCGACCCCACGTTTGGCGTAGACGCACTGGCCGAGGCGCTGGCCATGAGCCGATCCACCTTGTACCGGCGCTTTAACGAGCACAACCTGCCCTCGCCGGGCGACCTCATCCGCAACACACGCATGGAGCACGCGGCCCGCCTGTTGTGCGACGAGGAAGGCTCGGTGACCGAGGTGGCCTACGCGATGGGCTACAACAGCCTCTCGACGTTCAGCAGCGCCTTTCAGGAGTACTACGCGTGCTCGCCCACGGCCTACGTGGAGCAGCACACGGCCACCTCCGATGGGTCGACGGCCCATTAGGCCGGCAGCTCGTTCCAGAACGCCAGTTCGTCTTGCACGCCGGTCGACGGATCGGCGATGAACGCTTCTTTCGATGGATACACCCGCAGCGCGCCGTCGCGGATGAGGGCGAGGCGGTCGCCCATGCGCAGGGCCTCCTTCAGGTCGTGCGTCACAAACATCGTGCTGATGCCGTGCGCGCGGGCCAGGCGCTGAAACAGGTCCTGCATGTCGCGCCGCACGGCCACATCGAGGTTCGAGAAGGGTTCGTCGAGCAAGAGCAGCGGCGGCTTCACAATGATGGCGCGCCCAAAGGCGACCCGCTGCCGCTGGCCCCCGGAGAGCTGATCGGGCGACTTGCTGCGATGGTCGGAGAGGCCGAGGGCGCTGAGCATGCGCAGGGCGCGGCGCTTCACCGCAGCCGCGTCGACGTTGCGCAGGCGCAGGCCAAAGGCCACGTTCTCGAACACCGTAAGGTGCGGAAAGAGGAGCGGCTCCTGGTTCAGGTAGATGATGCCGCGGTTTTGGGCGCTCTCCTTGGAAATATCGCGGCCGTCGAGGGCGATCGTGCCCGCGTCGGCAGGCTCCAGGCCGGCGACAATCTTGAGCAGGGTCGTTTTGCCGCTGCCCGAGCGGCCCAGCACGGCCAGCGTCTCCTGGGCATGGACGGTGAGCGATACGTCGCGCAGCACGCGCTCGTCGCCGTAGCGCTTCGAAAGATCGGTAAGGTGGAGCATACAAGAGAGCCGCCGTGCGAAATAGCGCAAGCACGAAGCCCAACGCGTCGGTGGGGCGTAAGTGCCTGAAGCGTGGCAGGAAACGCCCCGGCGCCCGCGAATCCCCGAACCGTTTCGGCACGGAGCGGGCCGCCGCGGGGGGACAATGCGTTCGATTTGAATGTGGGGAGGGCACCATTGCCGTATCGGGAGGGGTGGCAGGCCGGGGCGCGGTGCCGCCATCGGACAAAAGGCGTCCGATACGTCCGGTGGCGCCTCTACCTTGCCGATACGGTTCAAATGAGCGTCGCGCAAACGATTGCGCAGACGGTCGGTTGGGCCGCGGGCCGCGGGCGATCCGCAGGCCCTACGTTGTTCTATCACCAATCGCTACCGCTGTTATGGAAATCAAGGAGATGCAAAAACGCCGCCGCGAGCTCGAAGAAACCATCGGGCGCCTTCTCAAGGACTTTGAGGACGACACGGAGGTGCCGGTTGCGGGCGTATGGCTCGAAAGCGATCGCCACCCCACGAAGCCGATAAAGGTGCAGGTCGACATCGACCTGTAGGCCGCGCACCCCGTTGGTTAACGTCTGGTTGCAGACAGCCCCTGCCGCCCGTCAGCGCGTACTGCCGCACTGGCGGGTGGTGGGGGTGTGTATGAAGTGCTGCTTCGGGGCCATTCTAGACAAGTCCCGTAATGTTTTGCCAGAACACGAACACGCCCATCAGCACGAGAAACACGGCAAACCCGCGTTTCAGGCGGCGCTGGGGGACGTATTGCCCCGCCCGGCCGCCCACAAAACTTCCGGCGATGCCGATGGCACTGAAGACCAGCATCAGGTCCCAGTGCATCGTCAGCCCGCTAGCGGCCAGCACGTCCATGTACTTGACGAAGCCGCTCGCGCTCTTTAGCGCAATGATGACGAGGCTCGTGCCCACGGCCAGGTGCATCGGTAGTCCGCCAAGCAGGACGAGCGCGGGGACGATCAAAAAGCCGCCGCCCACGCCCACAATTCCGGTGAGCACGCCCACCACAAGGCCCTCTGCTACAATTTTCCAGGCGGCGTGGGGCGCGCTCTCTTCTTCCTGCACAGGGGGATCGCGAAACATCATGACGGCGGCGGCGAGCATCACCAACGCAAAGATGGCCAGCTGCAGCGCGCCGCTCATGAACTGCGAGAGGTAGGCGCCGCCGTACGCGCCGGCCATGCCCGGAATGCCAAAAAAGGCCACGCTCCGCCAGTCCACTTGCTTGCGGACCGCAAACGGAATCGCCCCCACCAGGCTAATGAGCGTGACAATGCCGAGCGATTCGGCAATGGCGAGCTTGGCCGTTTCGTTGGCCAGATATACCAGCACGGGCACCGCCAAAATTGACCCGCCCGAGCCCAGCAGTCCCAGAACAAGTCCGATCGCCAGGGCACCGATCCATGCAGTCCATCCCATAATCTTGTATCGTTATTTAGTAGTGTGAGATGTGTGCGGTGGAGGTCGTCCACCCGCCGCGTGGGTCCCCGCAGCTCCCAGATGACGCGCGCGGCGCCATCTGGGGGCACGTGGGGGGGCATGCGTTATGCGGTGGCGCGCTCGGCAACCTGCTCGTCGGGGTGCGCCTCCAGCCACTCGTCGAAGGTGCCGTCGACGTACGTTAGGTCGAAGCCTTCGCGGGTCAGCAGGCTCGATGCGGCGGCCGCGCGGGCTCCGCTTCCGCAATGCACCACCAGGTGCTCATCGCGCGGTAGCTCGTCGAGCAGGGTGGTAAGCCGCGTGTGCGGGGCCAGCTGGGCGTTGGGCACGTGGCCGTCGCGGTATTCTGCGAGCGAGCGCACATCCACCACGTGCGCCTCATCCGCCGCGCGCGCCTCGTCCAGGGCGTCGATGGTGATCCGGTCGATGGACGCCAGCGCACCGCCCGCTTCGGCATAGGCCGCGAGGGTCTCCGGCGCGATGATGCCCTGCACGCGGTCGAGCCCGATGCGCACGAGGTTCCGAACGGCCTCCTCGGCGTCTGCGGGGTCGATGACGAGGTAGATGTCCTCGTCGGGCGTGACGTACGAGCCCGCGATGGTGGGAAAGGACTTGCTCCAGGCCGCATACAGGCTCCCGGGCAGGTGCCCCGCCATGAACGCTTCGCGGTCGGCGCGCGCGTCGAGGACGACGGTGTCGTCGGCGTCAAGGGCGAGCGCCTCCACGTCTGCACCATCGAGGACGTCAGGCGTGGGCAGCGTCCCCAGCAGCGGCACGCCGTCGCGGTTTTGCTGCTTCATGCGCGCGAAGTAGACCGGCGGCTCGGGTTGATCCGCTAAGATGAACGACACGAAATCGTCTTCGCCCTGCTGTGCGGCGTCGATGGCCGGACTGAAGCGCCGCTCGTATCCCACGGTGGTTTCCGGGACGGCGCCCAGCGCCTTGCCGCACGCGCTGCCCGCGCCGTGGCCGGGCCACACCTGCAGGTAATCGTCCATGGCGAGGAAGCGCTGCGTCGACTTGTACAGTCGCTTCGCCGATGGCTTCATGACGCCCGCGTGTCCGGCGGCGGTTTCAAGCAGGTCGGGGCGGCCGAGGTCGCCCACGAATACGAAGTCGCCCGTGGCGATGCCCATGGGCCGATCGGCCGCGCCGCCGCGATCGGTGATGAGGTAGCTGAGGTGCTCGGGCGTGTGGCCGGGCGAGTGCACCGCCTCCACTTCTATATTCCCAATGGAGAATGTGTCGCCGTCATGCAAGAAGGTCACGTTGTAGCCCTCGGTCCAGCCGTACTTCCAGTCGGCATCGCCCTCGTCGGAGAGGTAGAGGGTGACATCGTCGAGGCGTTCGGCGAGCTCGCGGGCGCCGGAGAGAAAGTCGGCGTGAATGTGCGTTTCGGTGACGGCCGTGATGGTGAGCCCCTCGGCCGCGGCGGCCTCGATGTAGCGGTCGATGTCGCGTTCGGGATCGATGACGAGCGCCTCGCCGGTTTCCTGACAGCCTACGAGGTAGGCGTACTGGGCGAGCTTCTCGTCGAACATCTGTCGGAAAAACATAGCAGGTTGGGTTGGTTAGGGAGTGCAAGTGGGGCGGTGAGCCGAAAGGGCCCACGCGCCGCGTGATAAACGTGCGAGATTAGTAGTGCGGAAGGTAGGGGCGAAGCGCGGCGTATGCCCATGTGCCAGCCAGGGCGCTCAGGAGCGTGACAACCATCACCTCCACGCCGGCCCCGATGAGGGCGAAGATGGGTCCGGGACAGGCGCCGGTGAGGGCCCAGCCCAGGCCAAAGATGATGCCGCCCAGCCAGTAGCGCGTGTTTACGCGGCCCAGCTTCTTGGGATTGAGCGTGATGGGTTCGCCATCGCGCGTGCGCAGGTCGTAGCGGCGAATAAGCCACACGCTCAGCGCGGCCACCGCAACGGCCGATCCGATGATGCCATACATGTGAAAGCTGTCGAAGCGAAACATCTCCTGAATGCGAAACCAGGAAATGACCTCGCTCTTCGTGAACACGACGCCCATGTAGAGGCCCATGAGGAGGTACAGCAGAAGGCCCCGGTAGGGCGACGTGGCCTCGCGGGTCTCCGTCGATTGGTGTGCAGCGGTTTTCGTAGCCATAGTGCCTTATATGTAGGGTATAAAATCAGGGGAAGGCGTGTGCGCCAGATCTACAAAATGAGCGGCAGCAGCACGTGCGTGACGAAGAGGCCGCCGATGAAGAAGCCGACCACGGCAATCAGCGAAGCCGCCTCTAGCGCCGCGAGGCCGCTAATAGCGTGCCCCGAGGTGCAGCCCCCCGCGTAGCGCGCGCCGAACCCCACCAGGAAGCCGCCCACCACCACAGCCACGATGCCGGGGAGCGTGCCAAGCGCCGAGAAGCTGATAAGGTCACGCGGCACCAACCCGGTAAAGTCGGTGATGCCCAGCGCCCGCAAATCGGCCACGGTAGCCGCCGAGATGCCGATGAGGCCCGTGGGCCCGTTGAGGTACGTCACCGTCAGCCAGCCGCCGAGGGCCACGCCCACCACGAACGTCAGATTCCAGACGCCCGCCCGCTTCCAGTCGTAGTCCAAAAACTCGAGCCCGGCCGGTGCCGTCGCCGCGCACATGTGGCGGAGGTTGGCCGAAACGCCAAACGTTTTGCCGCCCAGCAGAAGGAGCGCCGGAACGATGAGGCCAATGAGGGGCCCCGCGACGTACCAGGGCCACGGTTGTGCAAGCCAATTCATAAGTCGCTACTGTTTTTATGTCGGTACTTGTAATTACAAGTATATTATCGCTCAGCTATATAGTGGGTTGCATGCGTTGTGTTAACAAATGGCGAAACCTGGGCGTGCCAAATTCGCGGGCTCACCCCCCACGGATTCAACACCTGCCGTTTGGGCGCAACGGAGCGGATGCATCGGGTAGGGTGCTGCTGTACGGCCATCAAGTCATGCACCCCAGCGTGGACCAGGCGATGCGGTAGGGCGCCATCCGGATGGTTGAAAGCGGCGCAAACCAAGAATACAGTCGAAAACGATTCGTCTATTGATCAATGTATGGACGAGGCTCGTATTGTTCTTGACCCGGTTCTGCCACTTACATCCTTGGCCTCCTTATGCGAAACAAGACCCACGTCTCCATTCTGATTGGTTTGCTGGTTTTGGCATTCTTTGGCGCGCCGCTTCATGCCCAACACCACGGGGGGCAGCACCCTGCAGAGGCTCAGCACTCCGGCGGGTCGGTGACGCCTCTGCACGCCCCAGGGAATGCAATCTTCGGTACCGTGCAGGAGGCCATCAGGGCGCTCGAAAACGATCCGACCACCGATTGGTCGGAAGTAGACGTAGACGCACTGCGCCGTCATCTGATCGATATGCATCACGTGGCCATGCACGTGGAGATCGTGCAGAAGCGTCCGATTGAAAGCGGGCTGGAAGTGCACGTTCGTCCAACACACGACGCAGCGCGCGCTGCTCTGAAGCGTGTCCTGAAGGCTCACCCGCACATGCTGAAACAAGAGACGGGATGGACGATGGACGTGCGCCGGGACGGAGGCGTGTTCGTGCTCCGGACGACCACCGACACACCATCGGACGTACCTAAGATCCGGGCGCTAGGCTACATGGGCCTGCTTGCGTACGGCGGCCATCACCAGCGGCACCACTGGCATATGGTGCGCGGTCAGCATCCGCACAACTGAATACCTGAATGCCAGAGTAGCCGGCCGGTGTAATTTTTAATCTTTTTTATAAAAGCAATATGGATAACTTCTTATGCGTAGACGCGGTCAACCAACTCGTCCCAAGTGTCTGATAGGTAAAAAGATATGAGTGAAGCAATTCGAACAGCAAGATTCTGATGTAAAATATTCCCATTACTATCTCGCCGAGAAAGAACTTCAACCAAGCCATATTTCTGGAAAAGGGAAGGCAGACCATGGTATCGTTCATCGAGAGCAATCATTGCCTCAATAGCACTTTCTAGGCTGTGGCATAGCAATAGTCCGGCGCGGTCGGCCGTAAGTTGCATCACGCGAGAAGTCGCTAACAAAGCTCTTTGGTCAGGAGAAAGGGTGCTTCGTTTACTATTATTTTTGTCCTCGATTGCAATATTTTTAATGTTTTTAATAGATTTTTTACTAGTTAATATATCCAGAACAGCCTTGGTTTCTTTCTTATTTGCTACAATTGATGTAAAAGCCGACAAGCCTTGGCTAGGATGGACATCACGTTGCGCTGCGAACTTGCTAATCCCCTGAATAGCTTTTCTCGTAGCTGAGTTCTTCGAAAGCTTCTGTATCTGAGGAAGCTTCGATAGCATTGGTACAAAGTCGAGCGCGAGCTCCACTCCGCCTTGGAGCTTATTCCAAATTCCCTGTCGTACGTCTCGACCTGTGATGCGTGCGTGGTCAAAAGCAATGTGTGCTGCTTCACTACCTATAACAAAGCGGAGCGGTTCTTCTTTTAGGAAGACACCGCTACTTGGGTCAAGGTGATCTCCACCTATCAATAAACTGGGTGGATCATCGCTGAGGCTGCGAATACCTGTAGAGTGCTTTCCTCGCGATACAAAGACCTCCAACCCGGGAATCCCGAGAACAAAGGTGGCATCTGCAAGGGCATCTGCGAGTGGGGTACCAGCGTCCGCGGTGATGCGCTCACACTGTGAGCGTATTGCACTTTGATCGGGCTCTTCTTGCTCGGCTAGCATCTCTTTCAGGCTATCCATGAATCCTCCGTCCTGGGTTGCTGGATGCCGAATCTTCTCCAACTCCTCCGTACGCAGTGTACCGCTAACGCTGCGTTCTACGTCAGCTTTTTTTGATTCTTCTCCCTCAAGAAATTGCAGCGCGTGCACAGTCTTTTCTTTCAGACGTGGCTCTGCATGGCACTTAAGCTCGCGGAGTCGATCTTTTCGGAGAGGCTGAAGCTCAGCAAGACGCTGTAGCGTTCGAGGAATCTTATAGTCTTCCTGAATTTCTTTCAGCATGTCGAGTATGGCAACATGCAAGAGCTGTCCTCCCTCGCCTTCTGATAAATCTTCCTCTGGCGCTGGAAGCAGGTCCTCGTGTGTTTCGTCCGGAAGATTATCCAGATGAGTTTCTAGAAGATCAATTGCTTCCTCTGTATGGCCTGCATCAATTAAGCGCAGGGCCCAGTCAAGATCGACAAGAATCGCTTCTTCATCCTCATCTGTTTGCTGAAGCGCGGTTTCGTGTTGCACTCGGTACAGCGGCAGTGCCCATGCGGGCCAGTTTTCAATTTCTTTCGACACTCCTTCCACGGGCCATGTAGCCTGTATGCCACTTGGTGGCAAGTGCCATTCACTGAGCATCTCCGTGAGCGACTGAGCTGTTTTGGTGTGCTGCGCATGCCGTTTCAAAGCATCAGCCAGGTGTTTCTGCTCGGGCGTGGATAGGTCAGTATCGCTGCTTTCGGCAATAACTTGGAGAACATACGAGGCGATCAGCTTCTGGCTGGAAGATCCATCGTCAAGAACGTGAGATGCAAGACGAAGAAGATGTTTCTTGTCTGATTCGGTATGTCCTCCCCCAGACTTCGTCCAACGAGGAGCATCCCTGAGGGTGCCAGACAAGGCTCCTGCGTTGTCCAGAGGCGTTTGCTTCATGACTGACGTAGTCCACAGAGCATGCATCACTGCAAACACACGCTCGGTACCGTCTACTTGAGATGCTGCCGCGAGGTCTTGGTACAAGACATCATTGCTTAGGGTGGTCCGGAAGCTAACGTCTCCAATTGTCACGGTATCTTTTCCTGTAACGTCTGTCACCTCCAAACGATGTGCGTCAAAGTGTTGAACGTGGGAATATCCGCTATCTGATACAGCTACTAAAGCCGAACGTTGGTCTGTTAAGAGATAGCGTCCCGAAACTTCCTCACCCGTAGATGGAATTGTTAAAGTAGAGGACGTTTCAAGCCACGCCAGTAGCATCTCGTCTATCTCCAGAGTTTTGTGAAGCCATCCGTGTTCAACGAGGCGATCGTCCTCCGCATAACGATAGGGAATGGGAAACGAAGATTCTTCGTCGCTCTGGCTGTGTGCTGCATGGTACAGCACCTGCACGGCTTTCTGTCTTTCGCTTGCATGCTCATCAGAAGTTGAGCTGCACGCTAAATGGTCTGCAAGAAATGATAAAAGAAATGCAGCAGATGAGAGATTTTCCTCAAAGAGCATTGCTTTTGCTGCTTCATGAAGCCGGTCTTCCGGATCGCGCGCGGTTTGTGCTGCCAACTCACGCAACGGTGCAGATCGTAGACGGTGGCCTTTGAATACCTTTGTATTATCGGCCTGAAAAACGTCTCGACCGAACCGACTCGTTTCGCACTGCAAAGGTTCTGGAATTTCCTCCACTTCCGATCCAACAATCAGAACGGTACGGTGACCACTTACTGCAACCCAGATGTCCGTCTGCCCGCGTGTACTTCCTGTCTTTTCTACAGCAGTCCATCCCTCTCCAACATAAGTCGCTCTGAGGAGTGCACGTTGGAGAGACGTTGGAAGGCTGTCGTGGAGTGATTCGAGAAGTGTAGAAAGTTGACTGCGGATTTCCGTCCGGCTCACCGGAAAATGCTCGGTCCCGGGTGGACCCTTTTGCTCAACTTCATTGAGCAACGTTTCCCAAGTTACCAGGTCCTCAAAGATGATGATTGCTCGTTCTGTGTCTTTTTTGAGGCCGTCAGCCCTGACGATAGATTTCACTGCATATCCAATGGAGGTAAGGCTTTCGGCAAGAGTAGTGACTGATTGCGGATTCGATAGGCCTAGAATAGCGTTCATATCTGGTGGTTGGACATCAGGTGAGAAAGGCAATAGTAAGGAAACCTCTCGTAGGCTCACTTAAGAATACTCCATGACACAAGAAATCGTTCTTGATGTTTTGAAGCAAGTGTAGAGAGGAGAAAGTGACCAATCTGGAGACGGCTCGGTCCCCAGTCGGTATTGCTTCTTTATCGGTTAGTATCCGATAACTGTCCCTTATCGGAAGTTAGGATCTATGCGCTACGATTTGCCGCAATGGGCCCGGAAAGTCGGTGCGGCGCCAGAGCTTCACCCAGCACGGGGGATGATGTGCGAGCTGCTCGCACCGCTGCCCAGAAAGACAATAGAGAAGCCGGATCGTCGTAAACGTGTCCTCTCTCGCGGCACGTCAGAGGTGTTGAGGCGTAGTTTCAAACGTCGATCGCGTCCCTCCGACTTCGCGGTCGTCGTTGGAGCCTTTCAGCACGACGAGCCAGGGAAGATGAAAGCGAAAGATACTACGACGGTCTCGGCCGACGAACTTGAAGCGATGGAACGCCGGACGGATTGGGAAGCACTTGCGCAGCAGACGGATGAAGATATTCATCAGGCGGTTGCCAATGCCCCCGATGCGTTCCTGCTGGACGACGACTGGTTCCGTAACGCAAGACTGGTTACGCCGTCTGCTAAAAAGAAGCGTATCACGATTCGGCTTGACGAAGACATCGTCCGCTACTTCAAGCAGGGCGGCCGGGGCTATCAGCGCCGCATAAATGATGTGCTCAAGGCGTTTGTTCTTTCAAAGCGTTTTGAGCACGAGGAGGAGACGTAAGGCTGATAGTGCCTAAAAAGTGGAGGTCTGGGCTATGGAAGCCCTCACTGCGCACGTTCTGCTGTAAACCGAACGAGTGCACCGCGGCGCGCTTCTACCTGCAGCCGAATCGGCCGGCAGCACACCTCGCAATCTTCAACGTACGTCTGCGATCGGACCGATGGATCGACGAGCATCGAGATGGGCTCCCAGCAGTAAGGGCACGTGAAGGTGTGCTCGATCAGATCCATAGCTCGTTGCATGTTGCAGACGATTTGCGCTGTGCTCCGTGCCGCAGGGCCGCGTGCTAGAGGTGAAAAGGAAGAGGGGCGGTACGTCGTTCCGGATGAGGCATGAGGCGACACGTTTAGTTCCAGACGGTTGATGCCATCTGCTTCCACAACAACGGTTTGGCGGTGAGGCGTTCCCCACGGCAGGCCTGTGCGTACTCGTTTGCCCCCGAGAGCGCGTCGAGCTGGCGGGCCTGAAGGGCCAGGCGCCGGACCTCGGCATCTAACGCCAGTGCGCGGAGCGTTTGCGGATTGATGGATACGCGGTGCGCCATAAGCTGTAACGGAGCATAGCATGGAAACCCGATGACACATTTCCAAGACACAACTGCAGGGCATGCGTAACGTATGTTGCGAAGCGCAGCGGCCTGTTACAAACGCAAAAAGCCCGTCCTTGTGGGGACAGGCTTTCTGCTAATTGGTTGCAGGCGCGAGGCCTGCACGGTAATCATCCGCGGGAACGGGGCGCTAGGCCGCCAGATCCACATTGATGGCGCTCAGGCCCTTCGGGGTCTCTTCGACCTCGAATTCGACCTGGTCGCCTTCCTTGAGGTCGGCGTCCCATCCGCGGACATTACTCTGATGAACAAATACGTCTTTCGTGCCGTTGCTTGGGGCGATGAATCCAAAGCCCTTCTCGGCGCTGAACCACTTCACGGTTCCGGTCTCCATAATGCTGTTGTGTCTTGCATTCTGATGAGTGATGGACGGGCGTGAGCCACGCGGCACAATCATCAGAAGTGAGTACTTGATGTAGTGTAGCCTACTACACCCGCGTCGCCGTCAATAGTTCGCACCCAAGCGGCGCAGGTCACGAAGAAACGGCGCGCGCTGTAGCAAGACCCAGTGAAGATGGATGCGGGCGGTCGTTGACGGTACGGCCGCGGCGCATTTCCACTGTTGCACTTAGTGTTCATAGAAGCCGATGGAACCGATGACCGGTTGATCCTTCCAACTTGACCCGGAGCAGATGATTATCCGGGGACACGGTCCGGTAGTTCAGTTGGTTAGAATGCTGCCCTGTCACGGCAGAGGTCGCGGGTTCGAGTCCCGTCCGGACCGCCTCCACCATCGTTGATGTTGCTTGAAACGCCCGTGGGCCGCGCGCCTCCGGGCGTTTGCTCTGCCTACCGACGCTCAAAGAAGCCCATCGTACGCCGGGTGTTCGCGTAAGTACTCGATGATGAAGGGACACGCCGGTGTGACCTTTAAATCATTCGCGCGCGCGTACGCGAGGGCCGCGTGAATCAGCGCGGCGTCGATGCCACGCCCGGTAAGTCCGTGTGGCACGTCGAGTTGCGACAGGACAATGCTGGAGGGGGCTTCAATGTAATGCAAGGTGGCTGTCGAGGACCCCAGCTGGGCCTCAAAGCGCGACGCGGCGGCGTCTTGTGTAATCTGAACCGATGCTGCAGCCATAGTTTTCTCGTTAGGTTGCGCCGCGCGAGATGCACGACGTGAAGCACGTTATACGCAGCAAGCGAACGCCGGTCTCCTGGAGAGGCGTGGGCTGTCCAAAAATTCCAATGCACCGGCCTTCAACGGTTGCAACGCGGGCATCAGAACCCTTCGGGCGGGCCGCGTTACCACCTGTTGTGCATCGCCTCTTCCTTAATGACGTGCTGTTATGACCGCCGACTCTGCTTCGTCGCCTCCTTCACGCACGCGCCGCCTGCTCCGTTGGGTGGGCGTGCCGGTAGCCGGCTTGGTGATCGTGCTCCTCGCGAGCGCCTGGCTGATTCCGCAGTTGGTGCCCTCCAGCACGTTGCGCAAAGCGGTTGAGCCGCCCCTCGAAGCAGCAGTGGGGCAGCCGGTACAGCTCGGTTCCATCGAGCTCCAGGTCTTGCCCTGGCCCGCGGTGCGCGCGGAAGACGTGCGCATTGCCAACCCGGAGGGCTTTGGTGCGGCGCCCATGATGCACCTGCAGGCGCTGCGGGTGGAGGTGGCGCTGTGGCCGCTGTTTTCGGGAACCATCCGGCCGACGTCGGTGGTGCTTGTCGCGCCGGTGGTGCGCTACATCGTGGCAGAGAGTGGACGTTCGAACATCGACGCGCTCACGGCGGCGTCCGATACCAGCGCGGCAGCGTCGGGCGGCGGTGGCGCGCCATCCCTTGTGGTGGAAGATTTCCGTATCGAAGATGCGGAGCTGCTGTATACCGACCGCGCCACCGGGCAATCGGCACGGCTTGCGTTTGGTGCGCAGCTGCAGGCGTCTACGGCCGGATCGGCGGTTGCCAGCACGGGCACGGTGCGCATCGCAGCGTTGCAGGCGGTGCTGCCCGAGACGTCCTCCGACACCCTCGCGCTGCGTCAGGCCCGCATTGCGTACGACGTGCGCGCGGCCCTCGACAGTGCGCGGATTGGCGTGCGCCGCCTCGACATCCAAACGCCGCCGCTTACGCTCTCCACCAAGGGCAGCCTGCGCCGGATCAATGCCGGACCGGTGGCGGACCTCTCGTTTGCTGTCACCCAGGCCGACCTCTCGCAGCTCGCGGCGCTGCTTCCGCCCAAGATGCTTCAGGACGTGCAGCCACGGGGCGCGCTCACGCTCGACGGCTCGCTCGTGGGTCCGCTCGATTCGCTCGACGTCCTACGCCTCCGCGCGGCCGGACAGTTGCGCGACATTGGCGTCGATTATCAGGAGACCGCGGTGCTGCGTGGTTTAACGGCCGACGTGGCGCTGTCGCTCGACACGATGGCCGTGCGCTCGATGCGCGGGCAACTCCTAAACGAACCGCTGCGGGGCACCCTCGCCGCGCATCACCTGCGTACCGACACGCCGCGCCTGCGGGCCGCGCTGTCGGGCGGGGCGAACCTGGCGGCGCTCGCGTCACTGAGCGAAACGTCTACAGACATCGCGGGCAATGCAACCTACGACCTCACGTTCGCCGGGCCGGCCACCGATCCCGGCAGCGGGCGCCTGACGGGCACCCTCGCGCTCAACCAAATCCGTTACCCTACCACCGCCCTCCGCCACCCCTTGGAGATTCCGGAGGGGACGGTTCGGTTTACCGGCACCGGCCTGCAATTTTCCGATCTGCCGCTGCGCTCCGGCGATCAGTCGATGACGCTTAGCGCCGAGGTGCGGCAGCTGCTGCCGATAGAAGCAGCGTTCGCCGAACGCAATCCGGCCCTGAATACGACATTTGCGCTGCGTTCGGAGCGGCTCGATCTTGTGGAGCTGCTGCCGGAGCCTAAGGAGAGCGATCCGCCGACGTATGCCGACCTGTTTACGGCGCAACTGGCCGGCGCCAAAATCAACGGGCGCGACCCCGCGGCCATCGCGCGGGAGCAGTACGGCGACGTGACGCTCCCCGAGATGACGGTGAACGGATCGGTGGCGCTTGGGGTGCTGCTGAACGAGCCGCAGCGCTTCGAAAACTTGTCGATGGACATTCGTGCAGGCAACCGCCGCATGGCCATCCGCAACCTGTCGGGCCAAACGTATGGCGGGCAGCTTGCGGGCGGCATGACGCTCGATCAGACCCCGGCGGCGACGCAGGCCGCGGCGCGGCTGACGGGAACGGCGCCGCTCGTGGCCGCTGCCTCGTCCGCGGGGGGCGCTGCGGCGGTATCGTTTGCTCCGGCCCCGGCTACGGCGCTTAGCTACGACATCCAACTGAAAGATGCGCAGGCCGGTGCGTTTTTGAAGGAGTGGACGCGCCTGGGCAGTATCGTAACCGGAACGCTCGACCTCAACATGACCGGCGGTTCGGGACTAGGGAGCGGCCTCCTGCCGAATCCTAATGCCCTGCGCGCCGACGGGCGCTCCATCGTTGTAAGTGGCGGGCTCGACCGCAACTTTGGCGTGGTGGGCGCGCTTACAGAGGCGTTGGGCTTTCAGGTGCCGTCGTTTACCGACTTCAAGCGGCTGGGCGGCTCGTTTACGATCCGGAACGGCGCCCTGCAGATTGACGACTGGGCGCTGCAAAACAATCGCATCCAGAGCAGCGTGTCGGGCGCAATGGGCTTGGGCGGGCAGCTGGACCTACGGTTTACGATGCAGGTGCCTACGTCCATGATTGAGGGCTCGAAGCTTGCGGGACTGGGCGGAAGCGGTCTGAGCGGCTTGCTGGGCCGGTTGTCGGGGAAAGATAAGACCGTGGAGGTGACGGTGCGCATGGGCGGTACGGTATCCAATCCGCAGCCCGCCGTCGATACCGACGCGTTCAAGCAGGCGCTGCAGGATCTCGCGCGCGACGCGGGTGGGCTCATTCGCGGCCTGTTCAACAACAACCGCTGAGCACGGCTTGCTGCGTGGGGCCTGTCACGGCGCGCGGCCGGGTCGAAAGCGAAAAGGCGTGCTATGCGTCGTCGGGGGTGATCCAGGATTCGGCGACGGCGGCTTCCTCCACGAGGTACGAGCGCTCGAAGTACAACAGCTCAACCGCGATGACAGCCGCTGCAATACCCAGCACAGCAAAGAAGGTGGCGCGCTCGGCCCGGTACAGGTGCCAGAACATGAGCACGAAGAAGGCAAAAGCGCCCACGGCCCCAATCAGCGGCCACGCCGGCTGGATGTCGCGCGCGGCGCGCTCACGAAATGCCAGCACGCACATGCTTCCAAACACCACGATGAACGCGAGCGACGCAAACGACGTGATGGCGTTGAGGCTGCCGTACAGCGTGAATGCCGCCGTGACGCCGCCGAGGAGAAGGACGGTGCGGCGCGGCAGGCCCTTCGTGCTTGATTGGCCCACGCGGTCGGGCAGCAAGTCGTTGGCAATCATAGACTTGGCAAAGTAGCCGGTGCTAAAGAGCGTGGCGTTGATGGCGCTGCCGGTAGAAAAGAGGGCCGCGATGGAGATAATCAGGATGCCGTAGGGAATAAAGGGATCAGCCGCCACCGCCAGCGCGCGCTCCGGGTGGTGTCGAATCACATCCATGGGGGCAAGGCTCACCGTGGTAATCGCCACAATGACGTAGAGCGCCACCGCCACCGGAATGGCAATGTACACCGCCGACCGGATCGTATCCACCGCGTCTCGGATGCTCTCCTGATCGTAGTACAAGAGCTGCCACCCTTGAAACGCGACAAACGAGATGGCCGCAGCCATGATCGGACCAAACGACACCACACGGTCCCATCCGGCCACCAGCGCGTCGTGCGTTGCGCCGTAGTAGAGGCCGCCCAGACCGAAGGCCGCTAAAATGGCCAGTTTAACGCCCACCAGTACGTTCTCGGCGGTGCCGGTTGATTGCGCGCCCAGCAGGTTGAGGCCCACAAACCCGGCAATGGCGCCCACCGAGACGAAAGGACGTGCTGGGAGGCCAAAGAAAACATCGGGGATGAAGTTGAGCCCCACCGCAAAGCTCCCAAATGCGTAGGCATACATGGCCATCGAGCCGACGTAGCCCACGAGGAGCGTCCAGCCGGTCATGCCCGCGAGGGTCGACGAGCCGGTGAACTGCTGCACGAAGGTCACCGAGCCGCCGCCCGCGTCGGTCCACCGATTCAAGCGATTGAAGGAGTACCCCGCACACAGGGCCACCCCGCCAGCCAGGACAAACGCGAACCACGTGGCGCCGTGCACAATCTGCGCGACCACGCCGAGGACGGCAAAGATGCCGCCGCCAATCATACCGCCTAGAGCCATTGACACGCACGAGAAGCGTCCGAGCTGTCCGTCTGCCATGGGGGAGATGCTATTTCGTTGCTGAAGAAGAACCGTAGCAAGGTGACAGAACCCGGCGACGAATGCAAGACGATGCTGTTACATTTTCTGAAGTTGCACGCGACGTGAAGCATAAATTCGTCTTGAACAAGGAGGGGCGTGGTGCGTTGGGCGTTCGTGTTGCCCGCGATATTGCGCGCAGCTGTCGTGTGTTGCCTCCATGATTGCCCCAAGCATGAACGAATCCCTTCCGTCCCCTTACCGGCGCGCGCTGCGTATGCTCGACACGCCCGATGCGAAAGCGCTGCTGGGTGCGCCGCCGCTTGAGGCGCTGCAAAACGGCGATGGCGCCGCCGCGCGCCGCAGCCTCGACGCCACCCGGCGGTGGACGCGTTATCAGCTGTGGGTGCTCATGGTTGGCGCGATGGCGCTGGGCGTGTGGGTGGGCCTCATGTACGACGCGGTATCGCTCCGCGGCTGGGAGGGC